>JAHCRE010000010.1 GCA_020148145.1 Patescibacteria group bacterium
ATTGGAGAGAGAAACGACAGAGGCTGAGAAAGCTTTATACCAGGCTTTTAAAGATTTAAGAAAAGAAGTAAAAGAACAGGTGGCAAAAATGGATGGTAAACCCGGCTTAAGTGAAAGAGAAAAGAAGATATATCATGACTTCAAAAAAGCTCTAAAAAATTCTGAAAAATTTATAGGTAAAGAGATTAAAGATATAGAGAAAGAATTTGAATAATAAAGTATTAATCAAGAACCTAATTTCAGGAACCCTTAATTAAGAAATAGTGAGTAGCAGAGTGGGAGGATTACGGATTGGTTAAAGCTGGTATTTTTAAACACTCTTTTGCACTCATAAAATAGGTTCTAATAGCGTTCAGGCCCCGCAGCATGGCACCGCCCGAGAGTTTTTCTCGGGTTTTTGTTTGTGGAAAATTAAGTTATAATTAAATAAAATAAGGAGAGCTTAAGCTCGCTTTTAGTTTATTCTTATCTTAATTTCGTAAAGTCAGCACCCGGTTTTTTTTCCGGAATGGTATTAGCTCGATTGTTAAAAACAATTGTTATCTACTGCGACTCTTTACTATAATAAAATAAACCCGAGCTTTTAAAAATTCTGTTAAGCTTATTTATAAATCCTTTAAAAATGCTAATTTTTCTATTAAAATTAAGAATATGAAAAGAGCCTTTATAACAGGCGTTTTAGGTTTTGTTGGGGCACATTTAGCAAAGAAATTATTAGAGAAAGGATATGATGTTATAGGTTTATGTTATCATCATAGGCCCCTAACCACTTTGAACCTTTTGGGTTTAGATAATAAAATCACAAGAATTTATGGAAATGTATGTGATAGAGAATTAATAAAAAAAGTACTGGTTAATTATGATATCGATAATATTTATCATTTAGCCGGAATTACAATAGTAAGTAAAGCCTTAAGAGATCCCTTGAATACCTTCAAAACCAATTGTATTGGAACAGCAACCCTTTTAGATGTTTGCAGAGATTTTAAAAATATTTCTTCTATTTTAATAGGATCAACAGATAAAATCTATGGTGAAGGCTTAGGTAAAACTGAAGATGATGTTTTGAATGCTAAAGGGATTTACGAAACCTCAAAAATATGCCTAGATTACATAGCCAGGAGTTTTTATCATATATATAAACTTCCTATAACTATAGCAAGAACTTGCAATATTTATGGAGAATATGATCTTAACAAGAGAATAATCCCCAATACTATAAAGGCATTAAAAAACAATCAACAGCCCGTGATCTTTAAAGATGATAAGTCAATGAGAGAGTATATCTATGTGGATGATGCTTGTGATGCATACATCATACTAAGTGAAAATATCAAGAGAAGTAAGGGTGAGGTTTTTAATATTGGAAGTGAAGAAGTCGCAACTCAAGATGAAATAGTCATGAGATTGATAGATATTTCTGCCGGACATATAGCACCAAAATTTGTAAAAAAGCCAGAAATATTTGAGATTTATCAGCAAACAATAGATTTTGATAAAATTAAAAAAACTTTCAATTGGAGGCCTTCTTACTCTCTCGATAGGGGTTTGAGGAGGACATGGGAAAGATGGAAATTTTAAAATTAAGAGCATGGAAATTCATACTGTTTGAAAGATTTATTTGGCTTCTAAACCCAATTTTTTATATAGTGCTCGTAAAAAAAATATTTTCACTGGGATTTATTCCAGATTTTTTTATTTTAGTTGCATCTATATTTTTTTTCTTTTCATTCTCAGTTTTGATAAATGATTATATTGATATGCCTTATGATATTAAAGTAAAAAAGAAGAGAGTTGTTCATAAATTACCTAAGTTTCATATTTTTATCCTTCTAATTTTTACTTTTATACTTTGTCTAATTACTGCATTTTTGATAGGAAAATTTTATTCAATTTTATATTTTATCGGCTTTATATTAGCAATTTTTTATTCTGTATTTCCGATAAGGTTAAAAGAAAGGGGATTTTTAGGAATATTAACTGATGTTATAATAGAACTTATTCCAGTTCTCTTTATATTCTCAGTCTTTTCATATTTTGGTTTTGATGCTATAGTTTTTATTTTATTCTATCTTTTTGTTCAAATAACTTCTATGATAGAGCATCAGATAAAAGATTATGATAGCGATTTAAAAACTCATACAAATACATTTACAGTAGAAAAAGGGCTTAAGGTAGCAAATAGATTAGTTGGTATTTTTTCTATGGTATCTGCTGGACTTCTTTTTATCCTATTTTATTTTTATCTTAAAATAGAATATGTCTATTTAATCTTACCTATCTGGTTATCACGATTTGTACTTCCAAATTCAGTTTTAAAGGAAAATATAGCCAGTTTTAAAGTCCCTTTCTATTTTGCTGATTTAGTATATGTAAGCTTTTTCCATATTTTAACACTCCTTTTATCTTTTCTTCTGACCCTAAAATTTTTACCATACTTATCTATTTTATTTTTCACACTTTTTTGTGACCTCCATTTTATTAAAGGATCGATTACCGCCAGAATAAGAGGACTAATATGAAAATAGCCATATGTTACAATAGATTTGATATAATGGGTGGAGCAGAAAGAGTGGTAATTAAAATAGCTAAATTATTTAATGCTGATATATTTACTTTGATTTATAGACCAAAAGAAATTTATAAGGAAGTTCAAGGGTTCAAGATTACAGATTTAAAAATTTTTGATTTACCAAAACAAAGAATATTTTATCCTTGGATATATAGCATTTTCAATGGTTTAGGGATACTAAAGTTCCGGTTATTAGATTTAAGTGGTTATGATTTGGTCATTACATGTGGAAGATTAGCATTCTTTGCAAAAGGTAAAAAAACAATACACGTTTGTATTAATATGGCGACTTTTGACTTTCAAGAACATTTATTAAACTATCTAGGGGAATCTTACGGAGCTCATGTAAAATTTATAGCCAATGTTTGGTGGGAAATAAAGAAATTATTAGAAAAATGGGCTGCCAAAAGGATTGATATAATAATAGCCATCTCAAAACATCTTCAATCTAAAATTAAAAGACATTATAACAAAGAATCTATTGTTGTCTACCCCTCAGTAAATATAAAAAAATTTAAATTTTGTAAATCAAAAGATTACTTCTTAAGCGTACAGAGATTGAGTCCAGAAAAAAGGGTTGAATTACAAATTGAGATATTTAAAAAATTACCTAAAGAAAAATTGATTATGGTAGGAGGCTATAAAGAAATTGAATATAAAAATAAAATTGAAAAAATAATAAGAAAATCAAAAAACATAGAAAGGGTAGGGAGTGTTAGCGAAGAAAAATTAATCGATTTGTATTCCCACTCTAAAGCCGTTATTCAGACGGGTATAGATGAGCCGTTTGGTATAGTGCCAATAGAAGCAATGGCTTCTGGAAAACCTGTTTTGGCCGTTGATGAAGGTGGATTTAGGGAGACTATATTAAATGGAGAAACTGGGATTTTGATAAAGAAACCTTACGTTGAAAATTTTATTAAAGCAATAAAAAACTTCAACTCTTATAAATTTAATCCCGAAGTTTGTATGAAAAGAACAAAGCTATTTTCTGAAGAAATCTTTATCAAAAAAATGAAAGAAGTAATTAAGAAAGTAATTAGTAATAGTTAACCTTTAGTTTATAGGAAATATAAAAAAATTTATTTATAAATTATTAAATATTCTCTCTCGTTAATTTAAATATGGAAGATGTTATTATAGTCGGCGCAGGCCCAGCAGGATTGGCCTGTGCATTAAGATTAGCTGAATCTGGAATATCTCCATTAGTACTTGAAAAAAGCAAAGAATTTGGTCGCAAGCCTTGTGGAGAGATGGTTACCGAAAGCTGTTTTAATTTTTCAATATGTGATTTTCTTGATAAAAGGATTATCGAAAGAAAAAGCATTGTTTTAGATTCCTGGAAAAGATTAACTAAAAATTTGAGAGTTTCGAATATTCAGGGAGCATTTATCCCTTCTGTTCTGCCAAAGAAAATATATGAAAAAAATATATTTCTTGTTGGTGATAGTTGTTCTCAGGTAATTCCATTTACTTACGGAGGGCTAAATTTTTCACTTATTAGTGCTTTGCTTATTTCTGAAGCAATAATAAAAAACAAACCAGAGCAATATTGGTTAAACTGGAAAAAAGTATTTTATAGACCAATGTTATTGTCATATCTAAAGAAAAAACTATTTTATAATTTTTTTATGAATAGGAAAAATTTGCCTGAAAAAGTAATAAGGTGGTTTTGGTAAGATTGAGAGAAGCCACAGAGAGAACTAAGAGAAGTTCTATGATAAAATAGTATTCAGGACTGAATAAGAATTACAACTCAAATTAAAATTATAGAATATGCACTACAATGGCTTAAAATACTATTATCTTAATGTAAAATTCCAAATCGAATAGTCGAAGAATTAATTAATTTAAAACCGACAGATGTGTATAGTTAAAACATTTTTTTGATGAAACTATTGACAGCATTAAAAAATACTTTTAGGGCAATAGTTGAGCCGAATAAAGCCTTTAAAAAAATTAAAAATGAAGATAGTCTTTCCCCGCTCTTGGTAGTTCCATTCTTAGCTGCTTTGAGAATTCTTTACATACTTTTACATATATTGGTGGTTCATTATGATGTTTTTCGTACGGTATATTCAAGTTTCTTTGATTTTTTGAGAAAAGAGATTGTTTTAACAGAGGGCCTTTTAATGGCTTATTGGTTTTTTTTAGTTTCTGTAGGTTTATATATATTTGCCAAAATTTTTAGAAAAAATCCAAATTATAAAGCAATTGAAATTGGTGTTTTTTATATTATGCTAACCCCAATATTTCTGATACCATTTGATATTCCCCACCTTTTGCTTTATTTATACAACGGCACAGGGGCAACATATCTTTTTGGCCCCTGTTTTCATACTTCTCTTGTAATGATTTTGATAATAGTTCCGATACAGTTTAGCTACTTATTTGAAAGATTCTACGGTATAAAAAAAAGATACACAATTTTACCTTCGATAATTTTTCCTGTTTGGATTAAATATTTAAGTTCCATTATATGGTCAAATTACCATCTTTATACAGGTTTAGTTTTATCTTCGCTAGCTCTTTTAATGGTTTTCTTTTATATTAAAAAAATGAAAAAGAGATTATTTTTGATATTATCTGTATTTATTTATGGAGCAGAACTATATTATTTTAGAATATGGATATAATTATAGAGTGTCCTGATTAAAAAAAAGCACTTTGTAATTTTTTTATTTTCTCGACTGTTATCAAATAGTCCGGGGTCAGGCTCCGGACTATTAAGTTTAGATAGCCGAGTTAAATATTAAAAAGTGAGCTTAGACCCGCTTTTTAGTTTATTTTTATCCTAAGAAAAGTCTTTCCTTCGATTCAATTTTTCCCAAAAGGCGCGGCTTTAAGCCGCGCCTTTTGGGTTCGCAGACTATCTACAAGTTGAAAGATTTAAAAAAAGATTAAAAATATGTTAAAATAAAAGAATCTCGGGAGCCGAGATGCCATTATAACCCAAAGATTTCGTGGGAATTAGAAGAAAAAAACAAAAATACATCTCTCTTAAGGAAGCGGCAAAGATTTCAGGCTATGCTCCTGATTATATTGGTTATTTAATTCGGAAAGGAAAGATTCCTGGCAAGAGAGTTTATTCTGGAGTTGCTTGCTTAACAACTGAGGAGGCGATAAAAGAATATCAGGAAAAAATCAAAAATCAAAAATCGAAAATAAAAAATAGAGAGCGAAGTATTAAATTGATTTACGATATTTTCCCTCCAGAAAAAATCAAAGAGGCGGCAAAAGAAATTACTGGATTTAAGCCTTATAGAACCAAAACTGCCAAGTTTTTTGCTATTAGTTGGCGCTTGGCTTTGGTAACCGGATTGATATTTTTATTAATCGTAATAAATCCAATTGAGGTCTTTCAGAAATTAATTGGGGTTTTCACCGAGAAAGAAAAAACAATAAATTTGTATTCTACCCTTTGTATGGGTAATTGGCAAAATCCTCAAAATGCTCAAGGCCAACCAGAAGTTTTGCCATCAGGAGACTTTAATTCCTTTTCTGAAACAAACTCAGCAGTTTATAAGGGAGGCCCATTAATTTTATTCTGCCAGAATTTCGCTCCAAATAGTGAAATAGAAACTACAAGTCCTGCGTTGATTGAACAACAAGAAGAAGGTAAGCCAACTTCGTTTTTTGAAAAAATTAAAAGATTTTTTGGAAATTTGACAGCTAAGGCTCAACAGATTCCAACTTTTGAAGAAATAAATAAAACTAAATTTTTATCAGCAAAGATTAAATTCTCCTTTGCCATCAATGAAAAAATAACTGAATTTACTCCTATATTAGAAGAACCCAGCCCAGAGATTCCTTCAACAATTGAATCAGTATCTCCACCACAAGAAGGAATAGAGGAGGAATTAGGGGAGATAGAATCGGAAATTGAATTTACGCCCGAGCTCTTGCATCCAATTGAAACTACCACGCCTCCAATCAGTTTTTGGAATAAAGTTAAAAATTTCTTTGGCACTCTAATAGTCAAAGCAAAGACAATCTTATCAAGAATTATTCCTGATATATTTGTTAGGGCAGAAGAGGAGATTTCAATAATTGAAACAGTTACCCCTCCTCAAGAAGCAATTATTCCGGAGGCTGGTCCCGAAATATGTGCAATTGATACTACTACTCCGCCAACTGAAGCGATAAGCCCGCCGCCCATAGAGGCCGAACCTCTACCGATTGAAGAAGAGCAAGAAGAATTACCTCAAGATATTCTTCCCAACCTTGATACAAAAATTATAATCTGGTATTCCTTGGATGGTGAACTTTGGTGGAGATTAGATACTATTTCTTCTTATCCTTTATCCAATGCTTTAAATGACGGATATTTTTCTTATGATGCGCCGTTTCTGGAAAACTGGGAAGATGTCAGAAATTTAAAAATAAAATTTGAGGGAGTGATTGGAAGAGAAACTAAAATTTTAGCTTATTTAGACAGTGTTTGGTTGGAAATAAATTATCAAGAACAAAAAGAAAAATCAGAAGAGCCCAAAAAAATATTTAAGATGAAAATTAAAGATAATTCTTTAATTTTTCCTCAATTACAAAAAGACTTTTTAATTAACGAAGAACCAATTTTTATAATCACTGAACCTGAATTAACAGTCGAAGAATTAATCGCCACTGAAAAAGTAGAGGTTATTGAGGAAATACTCCAGCTCCAAGAGCCAGAAGAAAGTTTCTTTGAGAAGATTAAAGAAAAAACAGGCTCTCTGAAAGAAAAAATTTTAGGACCAATTATTGAAAAAATATTGCCAGATGAAGTTAAAGCTCAGGAAAACAAAATCAAAGCTCAAATTTTTAGACCAGAAGGAAAAAAATTAGATATTTTGCCAGAAATTAATTCTTTTTTAAAAAATGGCAAAGAAGCCTTTGAGGTAAAAATTCCAAAACCAAAAAGAGGACTCAAACCTGGTCTTTATAAATTAGAAATAGAATTCGAAACAGCAGAAGCAATATTTATTGTTGAGCAAGATTTTAGCTGGGGAGTTTTAGCAATTAATACTAATAAATCAATTTATTTGTCGGGAGAAAAAACCTATATTCAGATGGCCGTGTTAGATAATCTGGGGCATACAATTTGTGATGCTTTACTTAAACTTCAGATTAAAAGCCCGAGATCTCAAATAACCACATTTTCGACAGAAGATGGAACCATCAAAAAATCTCCAGAGTGTGGACCAAAATCTGTTACCTATACTCCTGATTATTATACATATTACGATATCCCAGATGAGATTGGCGTCTATGAAATGCATCTAATAGCTGAGAGCAATAGGCAAAAAGGGGCGAGAGATACTTATGATTCCTTTGAAGTAAGAAGATCTGTTCCATTTAATATTGAAAGAATGGGGCCAACAAGGATTTATCCAAAAGCTAGCTATGAAATGAAAATGAAAATTAAAGCTAATAGAAGTTTTAAGGGAGGGGTGATAGAGAGAATACCCGATTCCTTTGTAATCATAGAGAAAAATGAAAAGAGAGAAGAGAAAAGGGAAGAAGAAAAATTGATTATCTGGGGTGTTGATTGGAAAGCAGGAAAAACTTATGAACTTTCTTATCAATTTAAAACTCCTAATATCAGTCCTTATCTTTATCTTCTAGGGCCTCTGCAAATCGGCAAATTTCAAGAAATTAAACAATGGCAGATTGTTGCAGATGCTCCGGATACCTGGGTTCAGACCACTCAGGCAGATTTTGATGCTGGAGTCTTAAATCAAGTAGATACATCAACTAATCCAGGAGACGTAATCCTGGATGAGCGTGATTGTTGGGGTAGCGGAGGCTCTTGTAATGCTAGCTGCCAGTATTCTACGAGAACCGGTCACACTGATCTTTATTCTGGTGATGGAGCTTGCTCAGCTACTGCTTCTTGTCCTAATGCCACCTATTATACATTTTCTGGTACCTGTAGCGGTACTGGATCAGGTTCTTGTTATATCCAAGGAAGTACGACCACTCGTTATACTTCTTGTACTCAAGGTTCTGGCTGTGCTGGTTCTTGTGGAGGAAGTTGCGGTCCCTGCTCTTTTTTTGGCAGCGAAAGTGAGTGTACCTTTTGTGGTTGTAGCTGGACTCCTTCTTGCACTGGCAGTTGCTCTTGCCCCGGAAAGTCAGAAAGTGTCTGTAACAACTGTAATGGCTGTATGTGGCTCAGTGGTGATTGCCAGGGAGAGTGTACCTGCTCTGGCACATCCCCAGCTTATTGTACTTCTTGTGGTTGTACTGCGAGCGGTTCTTGTGGTGGAAGTTGTGGTTGCGTTGGTAAAGCCCAGGATCTTTGTATCGGTTGTATGTGTAACTGGAATTGGACTCAGTGGAACTGGGATGCGAGTGGAGCCCAAACTAAAAGAACTGCTGGTACCCAATGTTCCTGGTACGACTACTACGCCTCAGGAACTATTGCTTCTCAGGTCCACGATTCAGGAAAGGCTGGCACTTTTTGGGGTGAGCTTTCTTGGAACGAAACCCTTCAAGCTAGTACTGATATTACCTTTGAAGTTAGAGCTTCAGATACCTCTTTTTTAAAAGGTGATGCGACACCATCGTGGACTGGTGTTGGAGGAAATTCACCAGTGGTTTCTGGATTACCATCTGGCAGATATCAGCAATGGCGAGCAACTTTGACCACTACAAATTATGGAAATACCCCCACTTTACACGACGTTACTATTACTTATACTTTAGCTACTAATATCTCAGGCACTGCCCAACAATATGATCAATCAACCAATGCGCCTGATTCTGAGACAGTTAAAGTAGCAATAAATGGCTTAGCTCAAACTCAAACCGGTAGCACTTCAACTGGATCCTGGTCCATTGATATTCCCTCTTCCTCAATAACTTCAGGGGATGTAGTTACTATCTGGATTGATGCTGTAGCTGATGCCAATGAAGCAGTAGCTGTTACCAAATATGATGGTACTGGCGACATTACTGGAATAAATTTATACGAAAGACATCTATCCATTGGGAGCGATGATAATCAGACAATTACTAATAGTAACTTAAACCAATATGACAATTCAGTTTCAAGCGATGAAGATATTTTTCATGAAGTTGATATTAACAACGATTTAACAGTACCTGCAAGCGGAACTTCTACCTATACAGATCAAGAGTTGATTATCAAAGCTAATAACACCCATCGACCAGATTCTGCCAGCTCAGGAAATGTTACTACTCCTAATCTTGAAATTAATGGAACTCTAACCGCTGATGGTAATACTATCAATTTAACTGCTGGTGGGACCCCATTTGTCATCAATGGAACATTTACTGCTTCAAGCTCAACTTTTCAATACACAGCAAATGCCGATACTAACATTACTGCCACTACTTATTACAATCTTGAATTGATTGATCCGCCAAAGGAGAGCCCTCGGCTCCCTACAGGGCAAGCACCGAAACAAGTAACAAGCAACAAGAGACAAGCAACAAGAGACAAATTTCAAACCCAAAATTCAAATAATCAAACGGTTTTCGGCAAGATTTATCAAGGTTTTAAAGAAAATCTTTTAAGATTTTTTGATTCATTGAAAAAACTTTTAAAAATCATAGCTGGTTACTTTAAAAACATTAGTAATATCTTCGCTAAAAGTCCAAAAATCATTTATGCTTTGGTTGAACCAGATAAAGTCCGTCCAGGAGATATAATGGCTGTTACTGCTGAGATTGAAGATGATTATGGAATAAAAGAAGTTAGAGCTGATATGGGAGAAATTGAAATCATTGATTTAAAATTAAAAGAAGGTAATCTCTACCAAGGGATTTGGGAGGCAAAGTGGCTAGTCCACGATGTAGAGCCAAGAGAATATATTACCACTATAACTGCTATTAACCAAAAAGGTAAAAAATCAAAAGTTACTTTAAAATGGAGCGACCCAATCTGGGATAGCACTGATTTAGAAACAAGAACAATTTCCTGTGATGCAACTGTAGTCGGAACAAATGTTCAGACAGATACAACCTACAGCAACATAGATTTAGATTTTGACCCAGCTACCGTCACAATATCAGAGATTAGATGCAAGGTTAATTTCACCAGTGTTAATGATGGCGCCTCTA
>JAHCRE010000011.1 GCA_020148145.1 Patescibacteria group bacterium
ATACAGAGAAGGCAAAGCAAGCGTGCAGTGAAATTAAAGAATTTGATGAGGTTCATAGTAAAGAAGGGTGTTATAGTATGGTTGAAAGGTCAAAGGAGGAAAGGTTAGCTGAATCTGCGGTTGTTGCCTTTATGGAGGCTCGTTTACAAAGAGATTATGAAGGGGCTTTAATTTGGCTTACAGATAATGCTGGAGGACAATATCTTTCCCGAAGCGATTTACCTCTAACTGGGCTTTCTAATCCTCATTTTGCCGACTTTCAGATTCTAGAAAAAGAAAAATTAGAGACTACTCAATTTCGATTCAAAGTAAGAATTTATGAAGAATATACTGGTGAGGGAATAATTGGTTATTTTGATGAAACAGTCATTGTAATTAAAATTAATGAGAACTACATGATTGATTCGCTAGAAGAAAGGAGTGCATTTTACAACCTATAAAAAGTTAAGAATGCCCTGACCGAGGGGCGTTTTTAAAACCTCTCAAAATCCTTGGATTTTCCCTTAAAATTTGGGTTCTGGACCGAGCAGGGGAGCACCGTTCAGAAAATCGCCAAGAAGGCGATTTTTTGGTAGAATAGGAGAATATGGTTCAACAGTTTCTAAAACCAGACTGGAGAAAGATTGTTTTAGCAACTTTTCTAATGATAATTTCCTTGCCTGGTTACCCTCCTTATTATAGAGGTGGCGGAATTCCACTTCCTTATTTTACTTCTGGAAAGTGTCCTATCATCGGTCCAAATTTACCGTCTTGTGCTATAAGGTTTATTCCAGTAAATCTTGTTCTTGATATCATAATTTTATATCTTCTCTCCTGTCTCATATTCTGGATTTACGATAAAGTGAGAAAAAAATCTTAACTAACCAGATTCTAGTACCGTCCGCACAATTCCTTCATTTGTCTTAACATCCCTTCAGGATATTTAAACACTTCTTCCCATCTCAAGGTTCGAAAATCGTCCCACCCGGGGAGCTTTTTTATTTCCGCCCGCCCCGCCCTAGGGGTTGATTTTTTTTATGGGATTTGATAAATTATCTACAATAGGAGAGACAGCTCTTTAGGAGGTTAAAAAATGGGTGAAATTATTGCTGAATGGCTAAAGAAATGGTTGAAAAAGCATCAGAGACATCGAACAGTTAATAAAGGAAGCACTCTTGTTTGTCCTAAAAATATGATTACTATAGATGTTACGAATATAACTCATTTTAAATACTGTCCCTTGTGCGGAACAGACTTGGGAAAGATTAAGATAGAAGGAGAGCATAATCATTCTTGGGAGCATTAGAAAACTACCTCATAGAGACAAACCCCCATATTTGTCTCTTTTTTATTTCCGCCCGCCCCCGAGAGTTTTTCTCTCGGGGTTTTGGTTTGCGGGCGATTTGAAGTATAATTAGATAATATGAAATTAAAGCAGTTTTTAAAATCAGACCGGAGAAAGATTATAGTATTTATTATCTTATTTCTTATCTCTGCCTTTGTACCTTATATTCCATGTGAGAGACACTGGCTGAAGCATCGTTTTTATCCCGAACTTTTTCCTAGTCCTAAATGGACGTTTTGCTCGGCTTTTCCAATTGGACCTACTGAAGTTAGGTATGATTATCTCGGTATAGAAAATCCAGAGTTATCAAAATTTATAATTCTATTCTTTCTGTTTATTTTTCCCTATCTCCTCTCCTGTGTCATAATCTGGATTTATGATAAATTCAGGAAGAAACCTTAATTAAACAGGTCCTAATATCGTCCAGCCAGGGGAGCCGACCTGGACAACGCTTTACGTAAACTAACAGAAAATCGCCAACCAGGTGGTTTTTTGGTAGAATGAGAACGATAACAAAGATGAAAGAAAGCATAAAAAAAGATATGGTTGCCGGGTTGGTTATTAAGAATGGGAAGCTGCTTTTAGTCCACAATATAAAACACAATGGTTTAAGAATTGAACCTCCTGGTGGTAAAAAGAATGAAGGCGAAGAATGGGAAAAGTCTATTGTTAGAGAAATAAAAGAAGAACTCGATATAATAGTTAATCCAACAAAACTCTTTGGTATATATGACACCTCTTCTCCAGAAGGTGACTTTTCTGTTCATATGTATTTTTGTGAAATAATAAAAGGTAAACCAAGAATTACCGAACCAGACAAGATTAACGAATTTAAATGGTATTCTTTTAATCAATTAGAGGAATTAAAAAAATCTGGTCGTTTAGTTCCAAATATGTGCAAAGCGTTAATTGATTTGAAACCATTTTTAGCTTAAACAGGTTCTAACATCGTTCACGCCCCGCAGTTATTTAGCCCGAGCCCTTGGTTTGGGCTTTTGTTTATGGTAGAATAGAAACACAAGGTCGGCATAATAATCCAATAATAAAAACATGTCTAAAACAATAATTGCAATCATTATTATAATAATTGTCGCAGGATTAGGTTATTGGGTTTATCAATCAACGATAACACCTGAAGGATTAACTGAAATGGAACAAGCCTGTCTAGATTCTGGAGGGCAAGTATCAACATCATTGTGTTGTAAAGCAACTGGTGATTTCCCTAACCTATGCCTCATTGGTCCTTGTGGTTGTTCACCAGATAATAGTCATCAGGTAAAGATTTGCGATTGCGGACCTGATAAATGCTTTAATGGAAGCGAATGCGTATCTTTAGATGAGATTTCAAATCTTCTTGAAAATCTTAAGCAAGAAACTGACATAGATTTTTCAGAAGTACAAGATATTGAATTTAAGTGGATTGTTAAGGTAGATCCACAAATAGAAGAGGAAACTGTGGCTGGAAAAGGATTTGAGGCTAATAGAATATCAAGTGAACAATATGATAGTATTGAGCAGTTTTTAAAAGATAATGGCTTTGAGGTAGATCTTTACAATATAGCTGACGGTCTCTTTACTGGATTGGTGGGATATAAAAAAGACCAGATTGTCTGTACTGTTTCCGGAGGGTCTACTCCGCAAGAACCTGATATCAAAGATGTAACGGTGAATTGTGGAAAGTTAGAGAAAACCGAGATGGAATACGCAACAGAAGATTGGCAGGTTTATACGAATGAAAAGTATGGATATTCTTTAAAGTATCCTCAACCCTGTCTCTTTGGTCCTTTGCCGGGTTATTGCAAACAAAGTCCACCAGAAGAAAGACCCCGGGAATGCTTGTGCTATTTTAACGCTGAAAATCCAGACGAGGTATCTCTGGGAACCTTTACTGGCACAAAATCTGATTTAACCGGCGCTTCATTCGTTGTTTTCCATTCTATTTACGTTGATTATTATAGTCCTCCTGCTGGCACAGACCTGGTTGAATGGGTTAAAGAAAACTTTTCTTACTATGACGATATTCCTGATGAAATAAATATGGAAATAGACGGCATACCAGCTTTGAGGGTTTATACTCCTAAATCACCCATGGCTTGGTCTCAAGAAGATATTTACTTTATAAAGAATGATAAAGTCTTTCAGATTAGCATGTTAAACGTGGACAACAAAGATAATAGGGCACTGTACGATAAAATACTTTTTACCTTCAGTATCTCAGAGTAATTAATTTCACTAAACAGGTTCTAACATCGTCCGTCCCTCGGAGCCGCCGCCCCGAGAGCGAAGCCGTGAACCGAATTTATTCTGGTTCTGCGGTTTTTCTCGGGGGTTATTTTATGGTATAATAGAACAATATGGAAGAAGAAAAACAAATTTCACCACAGCCTCAAAAGAAAAATAAATGGGCATTGGCCTCTTTAATTTGTGGAGTTTTGAGTATTTTTTCCATGTTTGGAATTTTTGGTATTTTTCCCTTCCTCGCTATCGCATTCGGAACTATGGGACTTATTAAAAAAGAAAATAAAACTTTTTCAATCATTGGAATCACTCTTGGAATTTTAGCACTCATTTTTAAATCCTTTCTCTTTTTCTTAAGTTGGCTTTGGAAGTGAAGGTTTAGAGGTTCGAGTCCTTTCTGGGGAGCTTTAATCCCGAGAGTTTTTCTCGGGAGGGGTTTGTTCTTCCAGGACTTGACAAATTTAAAATCAATATGGTATAATTGAGACATAAATAAGGAGGGGCTGAATAGGAGGCGAGAAGAATGAATATCCACGCTAAAAAGGGTGACAAGGTCATTTACAAGCATCCAAATAGTGGTTACAAACACCACCAAGAGACAGCAAGGAAACACTTAGTGCTAAATCAGGTATACACCGTTGAGAGAACTGAAGTAGGTGATTGGCATACAGATGTATATCTACAAGAAGTTCCTGGGATTGCATTCAATAGTGCTCATTTCGAAGATACGTAAAAAACCAGAAATAGCATCTATATAGTCTACATGTATGTTGTCTCAAACTCTCTAACTACGGTTGGAGAGCTTTTTTATTTCCGCCCGCCCCGAGAGCGAAGCCGTGAACCGAATTCTTGCCCCGTAGTGAACTCCGTTCTACTACTGGGGTATTCTGGTTCTGCGGTTTTTCTCGGGGTTTTGGTTTTGGGATATTTTTGCTAAAATAATAATATAGTATTTTATTAGGAAAAATTATGGAAGAAGTAATTCCCAAAGAAGAATTTAATAAATTGATGAAAATTGAAGGAGAGGTAAAAGGGTCTGCAATTAAGGAGGCCATAAGATTTATTTTCAAAGAAAAAGGGGGAGAGGGAATAAAGAAATTAGAGGACACGATAATAAAGCTCGGTTATCCAAAATACAGAGAGATAAAAACAATGGATTTTTATCCTATAGGGATAGCCGCTATTACCCAGATAGTCATTAAGAGGCTTTTTAATTTCGACGACAAAAAGCTTCAGGAAATGGGAAAATTTGAGGCCAAATTTTCTTTAATCATCAGACTTTTAACAAAGTATTTATTTTCACTTGAGAAGGCAGTTAAGCAAGTCCCAGAAATGTGGGAAAAATACTATACGGTCGGAGATCTTAAAGTGGCTGAATATGATGAAGAGAAAAAATATTTAATTTTAAGACTAGAAAATTTCCGTGTCCACCCACTTTTCTGTCAAGTCTTAAAAGGGTATTTTTCCAGCATACTTCAAATGATAGTTAGGGATGAAATAACCTGTAAGGAAACAAAGTGTATTTTTCGCGGTGATGAATATGATGAATTTTTACTAAAGTGGTAAGCAGTAGCATAGGGTTTTATTAAAAAAATTTGTGAATTTCTTGGTTGACAAACCTTAGATAAAAAAAGAGAATAAAATAAGAACTTTGATTATACTCAAGGTCGAATCGAATAAATAATTTTAATTAAATAAAATTAAAATGATAGAAACTATTTTTTGGATAATTTTAATTGTCGTAGTAATAGGTCTGATTTGGTATTTTCTTCGGCAAAAAGGAGCACCAGCACCAACCGAGGAACCTGAGGAAAAACCGGAAGTTCCATCATCAGAGATTCCTTTGGAGGTTCCTCCCTCAGCAACTCCCCCTGAAATTCCACCATCAGAGACTCCACCTGAAGTTCCACCATCGGAAACACCAACCATTTAATTTTTAAATACGATATAAATATGAAATGTTTTGCCCGGTAGGACAACTTGGTTGTACTACTGGGTTTAGTTGTTAGATATTGACAGAAATTTTGAGTTTGTTATACTCAAAATTAGAGATATTTAAACCACCGAGGAGGGATTAGGAGGAAAGAAATTCAGATAATGAATCAAATTCAGCCAAAACCGACTTGGAGGGAGGAAAGGAGGTGGTTTTTTTCGTTGGTACAGTTAAAAAACTGTGTTTTTTTATTGAAGGTTTTTTATTGAGGGAAGCTACCTCTGGACACCAAGTTAGATGAGATGAGTTATCTCATTTCCTCCCTAACTTTGGTGTCCGGAGATAATTTCTTTTAATGTTTAAGATAGAATGGCCTGTGGAAAACTTTTACTTGACCTACCTTTTGACTTAATTATACAATAATTAAATTGAATAATTTGCTTAGAGGAGGAGCTAAGTAAAAAATCAGTGTCCTACCCATCAAAGTTAGGAAATAAAAATTTTATACCTCAAACAAAAACTTCTCAAGAAGGGGAAGTTTTTATTTTTTTATAAATAAAGGTCAACCAAAAATTAACAATTATAGATTTGTTAAAAAAATGAAAAAAATAATCTTAGCAATAATTTCAGCAACACTATTATTTACTATTCAGTCAACCTTAGCTACACCTACAAACTTAGTTGTCAATGGAGATTTTGAAACACCAGAAGTCACCAATTCTAGTAAATGGCAGGTTTTTTCCTCAGACGCTGTTCCAGGCTGGACAGTAGAATGGGCAGCAGAATATTCAGGAGCACCAGACCCTGCCAATCTTGAGCTGCATGAGGGTGTTCTTATGTCTGCATATGACGGCGATCAGTCTGTAGAGATGGACACTGATTGGAGTTCAGCCAATGGAGAGCCAGCTTCAGTTAAAATTTATCAGGATATTGAAACATGCGTAGGCGGTGAATACACTTTAAGTTATGCCTGGTCTCCGCGTCCCAGACACAATAATAATGCAATGGAAGTTTACTGGAATGGAAGTTTAGTTGGAAGTCATTCAGGATCAACTTCTGGTTGGAACTTAGAGACAATAACCGGTTTAACTGCCTCTGGAGCTACAACCCGAATCGAATTTATTGAAACAGGTAATCCTGATTCTTTGGGAATGTTTTTAGATGCAGTAAGCGTTGAGCAGACCAAGGATTGTCTTTTAAGGGAAGCAGAAATTACTTCGCCAGCAGCAGGAGATACTATAGTTGGTTCAGTTGATTTCACAGCTTACTTAATTGATGATGACCAAGATCCTGTCCAGTGGGCTGTTAGAAAAGGAACTTGCGCTATGGGACAAGGCACGGTTTTAGGAAATGTTGATGGACATAATGACCCCTATACTTGGACATATGATTCAGGTACCCACACTCATACTTTCTTAGCCACAGCTGATACTTGTGCCTGGGAGCCAGGAGATTATTGTTTTGTTTTTAATCCCAAAGA
Source organism: Patescibacteria group bacterium (assembly GCA_020148145.1). Classification (NCBI taxonomy): domain Bacteria; species Patescibacteria group bacterium. Next base: position 6,976 of record JAHCRE010000011.1, read on the forward strand.
AGATAGCGGCGAAAGTGATATCCGCTTAACCCGTGAGTTTATAGTTGCTTCCTGCGATGAAGACGGTGATGGTATTGATAATAATGAAGATATGTGTTTAGGAACAGGGGCAGATGTTCCCGAGGAAGAATTAGGAACTAATAGATGGATATGGGATGGGACTGACTGGATAACAAACAAACCAAAAGGAAAAGGCAAAGGACTTGATAGAGATTTTACTATTGAACAAACTAATGGATGTAGCTGTTTTCAGATACTTTATTGGCTTAATGAAAATTATCTTGCGGAATATGGTGAAATGAATGGTCATTGGAAATTTGGTTGCAGTAAGAGCGTTATAGAAGATTTTATTTCTCTTACTGACTAAGTAATACAAAAATAAAAAGGTCGAACAAAATTATTTTAAAATTTTGAAAAAGAGTGAAAAAAATATTTTTAGTAACAATCATAGTAACTCTGTTATCTGTAGCAAGTATTGCAATGGCAGGTATTCCTGATGGAGCAGCTGGTCCCTGGGCAGATGAAATGGTGAGCTTTAATCAAGGAAACAGAGCTAATGGTACGCCAGTTGTGCCCGAAAGAAGCGACCCTACTCAAGCTCTTGGTCCAGCAGAAGGTACTGATACAATCAATTTTGTTTCTCTTGGTTTTGGTGGAATATTAATCTTGAAATTTGATAACTGCATTTTAAACGGCGAAGGTGACGACATAGACATTGTTGAGACAAGTTATGGCAGTCCAAGTTGTGGCGCTTATCCAGAAACAGTTAGGATTTATGCTTCTCAAGATAATAGTACTTGGGAGGATTTGGGAACGAGCTGTTTAGATGGAGCTTGTGACTTGGGGTCATTGCCCTGGGCTCAATATATAAAGTTAGTTGATGAAAGTAATACTAGTGATTTTGGCGGGACAGCTGATGGTTTTGATGTTGATGGAGTAAAAGCAATTCATACCGCTGAAGAATGTCCAGAAGAACCTTGTTGTGGAGGAAAACAGATTAATGTAGGTAATCGTGCCTTTGTCATAAATGATGTAACAGCTGTTGGAAAGACCGGTGGAAATAAAATCATTAATATTGCCAGTAAAGGTGGCTCAAATGGTGGCAACAACACCATTAGGACCGGTGATGCCCAATCTGTCGCTGTTACTACTACTGTAGTTAATTCTAATTTAAGAGAACCTTGTTGTAGAGGAAAGCAAATTAATGTAGGTAATCGTGCTTTTGTAATGAACGATGTAACAGCTGTTTCAAAGACTGGCGGAAATAGAATTATTGACGTAGCCACAAAAGGTGGTTCAAGCACTGGCCATAATTCAATCACTACTGGTTGGGTCTATTCCGGATCTTCAGCAATGACTGTTGTTAACAGCAATAAAAGAGGAATTGTCCGCTAAATAATACAAGGCTCAGGCATTTAGAGCCAAGAAAAGGTCGGCTAAAAATTTAAAAATTTTTAGAAATTAATCAAATGAGAAAAATAATTGCAATAACAGTTTTGACAGTTTTAACTCTTACTGCTTTTCCAGTAAAAGCTAATGGAAACTTAGTTGTCAATGGTGGCTTCGAAGAGCCAGTAGTTACTGATTCAGCCCAGTGGGATATTTTCCCTGACGGTACAACTGGTTTAGGTTGGACTGTTGAGTGGAGAGGAGATATTCCAACCAGCTGGGGCGGCTACCCAAGACCAGATCCTTCTTTGCAGGAGCTTCATGCCGGAGTAAATGGCTGGCTTCCTTACGAAAGAGACCAATATGCCGAGCTCGATACAGACTGGTATGGTCCAGGGCATCCTCAAAACAATGAACCGGCTTCTGTAAAAATTTATCAGAATCTTTCTACTGGATGCGGATGCCAATACGAGTTAACATTTTGGTTTTCACCTCGACCTGGAACACCCGAGAGCGACAACGTTCTTGAGGTTCAGTGGGGCGGTACGGTTTTAGGCACTATTTCTCGAGCAGGCAATAGCCAGACTGACTGGTCAGAACACACATATACAGTAACTGCCACAGGTTCTACTACAAGATTGCAGTTTACTGATTTAGGTACTGCTAACTCTCTTGGAACTTTCCTTGATGATGTAAGTGTTACAGAGATTTCTTGCCCAGAAGAACCATGTTGTGGAGGAAAACAAATCAATGTAGGAAATCATGCCTTTGTGATAAATGATGTAACAGTTGTTTCAAAGACTGGCGGAAATAGAATTATTAATATTGCCAGTAAAGGCGGCTCAAATGGTGGCAACAACACCATTAGGACCGGCGATGCCCAATCTGTCGCTGTTACTGATACGGTGGTTAATTCTAATTTAAGAGAAGGTTGTTGCGAAGGAAAGCAAATTAATGTAGGAAATCACGCCTTTGTAATGAACGATGTAACCGCTGTTTCAAAAACTGGTGGCAATAGAATTATTGATGTAGCCACAAAAGGTGGTACAAGTTATGGCAATAATTCAATCACTACCGGTTGGGTTTATTCTGGAGCCTCAGCAATGACTGTTGTTAACAGCAATATTATTAGAAGCTGGTAAGAATTAATAGAGCTCAGATCCGCGCCCCCTATAGAAACTAGTGCTTAGGGGGCGGGACTTGGGCTCTGCCTTGAGCCATGCCCCGATCCTTTAGGATTCGGGGCGAAACCCCGGGTTCTTCGGAATTCGGAGCAAGGTTCAGGTATTTAAAGAACCCAAGCCCGCCTAAATTTTTCCCAAAATTTTGGTGGGCAAGAAAGGTCGAAGGGAAAAAATGAATTAAATAACATACAAGTAAAATGAGAAAGATATTTGTTGGTTTAGCAGTTCTAGCTTTAGCCTTGATGGCAGTTGCTCCAGCTTTTGCTCGTGGGCCCAAACAGGTTGCTGTAGATAATTGCGCTTTTGTAATAAATGATGTAACAGCTGTTGGAAAGACTGGTGGAAACAAAATTATAAATATTGCCAGTAAAGGTGGCGATAACGATGGTAACAATACCATTAGGACCGGTGAAGTCGAGTCTGTTGCTTATGCTGAGACTATGGCTAATTCTAATTTACAAGAAGGTTGCTGCATGAGAAAGCAGATTAATGTAAATAATCATGCTTTTGTAATGAATGATGTAACAGCTGTTGGAAAAACTGGTGGGAACAAAATTGTTGATGTAGCCACAAAAGGTGGTGCAAGTGGTGGCAACAATTCAATTACTACTGGTTGGGTTTTGTCTGGAGCTACAGCAATTACTGTTGTTAACAGCAATATTACTAGAGGTGTAGAGTAGTAGGACCATAGATATAAGATTGATTGTTAAGAATAAGGAAGAGGGTTCCTTGCCTCTTCCTCTGGATAAGCTCTTATAAAACCTTATAAAAGATTGATATGAGGGCTTATACAAGGGAAGACTACGACCCACCCACCCTAAATATGAAAAAAAATCTTACAATTATCATTTTGGCTTTAATAATTATTCCTTTATCTGTTCAAGCTTTTTCCTTTGAAGAACTTTTTAACGAACTAGGAGAACTATTCTCCGATGAAGAATGGTTTTCTGAAGAATGGGTTTCTAATGAAAATGGCGATAGTCAAGTGATAAATAGGATTAATGTTTCAACCAATACTGGCGATACAGTAATAAATGGTGAAGTAAAAGAAGGTGAGACAAAGAGTAAAGTCTATGTAAAAAATATTATTAACGGAACAGAAATAGATCCAATTGAGATTGAATCTGAGGCAAACGAAGTTAAAGTGGAAAGCGAAATTAAAGTAGAGGATGACAAAGCCATTGTTCAAAGAGAAATCCAGATTGATTCTGAAACCGAGACAGAAACTTATGAGGTAGATTTGGAAGATGCTGATTCTTGTCTTTCTGAAATGGAAGCTTGTGAAGGGAATTTAGGAGAGACTGAAGAGAGTGTAACCGGCAGCTGGTGGGGCAACTTCGTTGATAATCTAAAATCTTTTTTCTGGAATATTTTTAGTATTTTTTAAAGAATATGAAAAAAATAAATAAATCAAAAATTATTATCTTAATTTCTTTACTAATTACAGGATTAGTGGTTTTTGCTTTCTCTGCTTTTTCAGTTTTAGCTGAAGAAGGGGAAGGTGAAAATGGTGGTATCCAAATTGAAACAGCTGAACCTTATTGTGGCGATGGTAATGTAGATGAAAGTGAAGAGTGTGACGACGGCGCAAACAACGGCCTTGAATGCCTCCCTGAATATGGCTCAACTTGTAATTATTGTTCAACAGATTGTCAAACCGTTGAACTTCAGGGTCCCTATTGCGGAGATGGCAATTTAGACGATGGTGAAGAATGTGACGATGGAAATAATGAAGACGGAGATGATTGTTCAGCTAATTGCCTAACTGAAGAAGTTAGTGAACCAATATGTGGAGATGGAGTTATAGAAGGAGATGAAGAATGTGACGAAGGAGAAAATAATGGAACAGAGTGCACTCCTGAATATGGTTCAACCTGTAATTATTGTTCAACAGATTGTGGAATCGTCGAGCTTACAGGCGCTTACTGTGGCGATGGTAATTTAGACGAAGCTGAAGAATGCGATGACGCTAACAATGAAGATGGAGATGGTTGTTCAGCTAATTGTACAATTGAAGAAGTTGCGGGCGAAGAAGGCACTGGCGAGGGAGAAAATGAACCACTATGTACCGACGTTGATGAAGACGGTTACGCAGTCGAAGGTGAAGATTGCGGAGCCATAGATTGTGATGATACTAACCCAGATGTTAATCCAGGTGCTACTGAAACTAGCGACAATCAAATTGATGACAATTGTGACGGCGAAATAGACGAAGAAGAGCAAGGAGATTCAACTGACGAAGGAGACGAGGGAGACGAAGTAGACGAAGGAAACGAAGAATGCGAGGAAGAGATAGAGGAGATTATAGAAGATTTCGAAGAAGAAAACTGCCAAGAAGAAGATTGTGCGATAGAGCTTGTCGAAAATAATGAGGCAGAAGTAGAAAATGAGATTGTAAATGCAGGGTCAAGCGGCAGTAATGAGGTTGAAAGTCCTGGCGATGCCATAATCGACACTGGAGATGTAAATTTGGTCGTTGGTTTAGTTAATACTGTAAATTCTAACGTTATTGGCTTTGATTTTGCTCAATTCTTATTCAACATTTTTTCGCAATTACAAGGAAATATTGATCTATCAGAGGAAATCGGAGAATCTTCTGAAGAAGGTTGTTCTCCAGATATGGATTGCATGAATATCGTTAGTGATAACGAGGGCTCTATTGAGAACGAAGTTTTAATTGATGCTTCAACTGGTAACAATTCAGCTAGCAGTAACAGCGGAGATGCGATTATTAACACAGGAGATGCTAATGTTGTTACCAATGTCTTTAATTTTCTCAACAGCAATATTATTGGTTCAAACTGGACCCAGATTATTATAAATGTCTTTGATAATTGGATTGGTGATTTAATTTTCCCTGGAAAAGAGGCAATGCAAGATTTTTTAGGACAAGGATCATCGGTCTGCGGAGGAGATTGCGGAGGAACCAATATAGTTAGTTCGAATGAAGGCCAAATCGAAAACGAAGTTACTGTAGTTGCAGATACCGGTCAAAACACAATCACAAGAGGCTCTGGTATAATCAATACCGGTCATGCCAATGCCCAAGCCAATGTTTTTAACGTAGCTAATTCTAATATAAATGGTGGAAGCTGGTTCCTTTTAGGAATCAATGTTTTTGGCAACTGGAAGGGGAATGTATTTAGTTTACCTCCCGGCTTTGGAAATAATGTAAGCTCTAATGGTGTTAAACTTTATAATCTTGGACCCGAAGATCTCGATAATCCATCAGAGAATAGTTCTTTGAATATCGTTAACGATAATACAGGGACCATTAAAAATAGTGTTCTAGTCAATGTTTCAACTGGTGGAAACACGGCCAATTCCAATGAAGGCTCAGCTGTGATAAACACTGGAAATGCTAATGTTCTAACTAATCTCACCAATATTTTAAATTCAAATATTACTGGAGCCAATTGGCTTTTGGGGATGATTAATGTTTTTGGTAACTGGCAAGGGGATTTAGCTTTTGGCCGACCTGACCTTTGGATAGGAATTAGTGCAGAAGCTCCGAGTAATATGCCAAAAACTGGTGAGCAAATTACATACACCTTGACTTATATTAATAATGGAAATGCTGATGCCACCAATGTTACTATGACTGACGATTACAATGAAGAGCATCTTGACGTTAATAATTCTGGTTCAGGTACGGTTATAGATAATCCGGGGGAAGTGTACTGGAACATTGGCACAGTCCCACCAGGTGGTTCAGGTTCAGTTTCATATACTACGACAGTCAATGGAAATATGCCCCGTGGAACAGGCCTTTATATTACTAACACCGCCCAAATTGACTGTTTTGAAGATGATGCAAATTATGCAGATAATATTGATGAGATTTCAATCGGAATAGCTAAAATTTATGAAAATTCTCCCTGTGGCATGTGGCCCTGCCCATCAACACCTGCTCGACCAAACTTAGAAATTACCAAAACTAATAATGTTGATGATTTTGTTTATGCTGGAAGCGAGGTTGATTATCAGATAGTACTTTACAATGACAGTAGCGGCCCGGCCTATGATGTAGTTATTGAAGATGTTATAATTATTGACCAAGATTCTTTTGAAGTATTTAATACTCAAAGTTGGGATTTAGGGAAAGTTTTTCCTTATGAAGAAATAATCATTGACTATACAGTAGCTATTGGCTCTGAAGTCCCGGTTGGTTTTTATAAAAATACTGCTAAAGCTACGGGTACAGACAGCAAAGAAAATCCTGTTTGGACTTCTGAAGTCTCTACTGTAATTGAGGTAAGGGTAGAAGAAGCCCCTCCTCAGGAAGGAGCTGGAGAGGAATTAGAAGAAGAGGAAATAGTAGAAGAGGAAATTTCTCTTGAGGAGATAGAAAATGAACTAAATGGAATAGAGGATAAGATAGAGAAAATAAGGGAAGAAATAGAGAGAAGGATAAAAGAAGCTCCCCCTGAGGTTTCGCCTGAGCCCGAAAGCACTCCAATTCATTTCCCAGAAATATTGATACCAGAAGTTTTAGCTCAAGAAGAAGAGCCCGGCCCATTAGAAGAACCCAAAGAGCCAAAAATTGAGAAAAATGGACTAGAAAAGCTTTTAGAAAAACTTCTGGGTGCAATCAGTAGAATGTCACCTGAAGATATTCCAATTGGTATTGGCCTCCTTACCCTTTCAATAATTATTTTATTCTTTTTAATGCGAGAACGAAAAAATAAAAAAGGGAAGAGAAAAAAGGGAAGAAAAAAAGTAAGTAAAACCTAAAACATTTTATCAATTAAGAAATTAAAAACGGCAAGAGAATATCTTCTCGCCGTTTTTTCTTGACTAATTTTCAAGAAATTGTATCATAATTAAGATGGCCTCAAATTCACTTCTAACCATTAAGAATACTGTTATAGAAAAAGGTGAGTTTTTAATTTAAAAATTCCGCGAGAAGCGGAATTTTTTGTTCTTAACAATCAAAGGTCGATTTGTCATCGAAAACTAAATTTTATTAAAAATATGAAGAAAAAGTCAAATGTGGAAAAATTAGCCAACTTTTTATTAGAATTAAGGGTTTTCAAGTACGCTCCTCGAGCCTCTATTTCTTATTTAAAAGGACCGATAAAAGAAAATGTAGCCGAGCATTGTTTTTTTACTACTATGATTGGGTGGGTGTTAGCGAGACTCGAAAAAGCCAATGAAAATAAAGTTATAAAAATGTGCCTTATCCATGATTTAGCCGAAACAAGAGGAGGGGAGAGAAGTCTCATTAATAAATTTTATAGCCAACCCTTGAATGAGCCAAAAATGATTCAAGAAATATGCCAGGATTGTAGTTTGGAGGATTTTCAATTTACTAAGCTTTTTCGAGAATTTTTTGAAGAGAAGACTAAAGAGGCAAAAGTGGCTAAAGACGCTGATATTTTATCCCAAATGATGTGGGAAAAAGAATGCTTAGATTTAGGAAATCAAAAGGCAAAAAAATGGGTTGATTTCTCTTTAAGCAGGTTAAAAACAAAAAGTGGCAAGAAATTGGGAAGAAAACTCAAAACAGTAGATAGCGATGAGTGGTGGATGGAAATATTTAAAAAATACATTTTAAAAACAAAATTCCTCTAAATTGATGGGTGAAGGTAAATTAAATATAAAACTTCCAAAGAGCCCCGCGCCGAAGGCGCGGGCTCTCTTGTTTTTGGGAAGATTGAGTTATAATATAAAATAGTGGTTTGGCCCCGCCCGAGGCGGGCGGGGGAGAGAAAAAGTTAAAAAATTGTGTTCAATTCAAATTTTTGGGCAAACTATCTCAAAGATGCAAAACTTGACAGTGATATCTATAAGTTTATTATAAAAATAGAGAGCACTAAAGTCTAAAATCTAAAATAATTTATAAATTATGCTTACAGAAGAAGATGTCCAAAAAATTATTGAGGCTAATCGGGAAGTTTTCCCTACCAAGGAAGATTTTGAGAATTTCAAGCAGGAGTTAAGGGAAGGCTTTTCTGATTTACAAACCTCTGTAGATGCTTACGCAAAGAAAGCTGATGACTATTTCAAAGAAATGGTAGCATTATCACATAAAGTTAACCGTCATGAGAGGTGGATTCAACAAATCGCCGAAAAACTTGGAATAAAGTTAGAATATTAAATTAAATCAAATTACCTTTTTTAAGAGCCAGCCGAAGGCGCGGGCTCTTTTGTTTTTGGGAAGATTAAGTTATAATATAAAATAGTGGCTTGGCCCCGCCCGAGGCGGGGCAGGGGATAGAACAGGTCGAACTACCCTCGTTTTCTATGTAACCTTTTTAATTAAAAATTAAAATTTTATGTCGGATGAAAGTTTAGAAAACAAAAAAATTCTTATTGGAATAAGTGGCGGTATTGCTATGTATAAAATCTGTAGCCTAGTCCGGTTACTTGTAAGAAATAGGGTTCAGGTAAAAGTAGTTATGACGGAAAATGCAACGAAATTTATTTCTCCCTTAGTGTTTCAATCTTTGACACAATCTCCTGTATATGTTTCGATGTTTAACCCTATAAGGTTGGGTTTTAATGACTTAAAACATATAAAATTAGCCAAATGGTTAGATATATTTATATTAGCTCCTGCGACAGCTAACACGATTGGTAAAATAACCAATGGTATTGCAGATAATCTTTTAACAACAGTTATTTCAGCTTTGCCCGAAAAGATACCTTTAATTGTTATTCCAGCCATGAATGTAAATATGTGGAAAAACGTTTTTGTTCAAGAAAATATTAAGAAACTAAGAAAAAGAAACAATTGTTATATCGTTGGACCCATAAAAGGAAGGTTGGCGAGCGGCGAGATAGGAGAAGGAAGAATGGTAGAAATAGAGGAAATTTTCAAAATTACGAAAAAGCTCCTTTTAAAATAAAAAATCTACTTTAAAAGGAAGATATTAAATTTGAATTTAGTTACTAGGGAATAAAGGTTCTAGTTCTATTTTTACACAAAGAGCTTTAAACTAATCACATTATGCGCCAATTGAAAAACAAAAAAATCCTTATTACCGCTGGGCCGGTATGGGTTCCCATAGATAAAATAAGGGTTATTACTAATATTTTTAAGGGTGCTTTAGGTTTGCTAATAGCAAAGGGGGCAATAAAAAGAGGGGCAAGGGTAACTCTTTTATTAGGGCCTGGATCTCTATGTTTTCCCGAGCGATGTCCTAAAAATTTAAAAGTAATCCGATTTAAATTCTTTACTGAGCTTTATAGATTAATGAGGGATGAAATATCTTCTCGAAAATACGATGTTGTGATCCATTCGGCAGCTGTGGCTGATTATATGCCGATAAAATATTATAAAGGTAAGATAAAATCTAGAGAGAATCTTGTAATAAAGCTAAGACCAACAGAAAAAATAGTAGATCAAATTAAAAAATGGTGCCCAGAAGTGTTTTTAGTAAAATTTAAACTCGAAGTCAACTTAAATAAAAAAGAGCTTATCAAACGAGCCTATAAAAGTATGATGGCTTCAAATGCTGATTTAATGGTAGCCAATGATTTTAAAGATATTAGTAAGAAAGACCATAAGGCTTTTATTATTGATATTAATAAGAATATTATTCCTTGTAATCAAAAAAAAGGAATTGCAAAAAAGCTTTTAAATGTTATCTTCAACAAGATATGAGCTCTTTCTTCTGACCCGTGCTGATTCATTGGAGCCCTGAAGATATTTCAGAAAAGGTCAAAAAAAAGAGATTATCTAAAAAAGATAATATATGAATGAGGATATTAAATGTTTTCTTAAAGAGACAGAATTTTGTGATTTTGCCCATCCAGATATTCAAGAGATAGCTTATAAGATCACAGATAGCTACACCAATAATAGGGATAAAGCTGTCAGTTTGTTTTATTGGGTGAGAGACAATATTTTATACCGGGTCGGGAACTGGCAAAAAAAAGCTTCAGAGACTTTAGTAGAGAAAGAAGGCGCCTGTACTAACAAGGCTAATCTTTTAGTTGCTTTATTACGCGCCAATAATATTCCTGCTGGTTATGGAATAATGAAAGTTGATGGTCAGAGATACTTTGGTCCTATTGCTATACCAATGTTGAGAAAATTTATAGGTAAAATCTCCACCCATATCTATGTATCGGTTTATCTAAATAATAAATGGATTAAGTGCGATCCCTCTGACGATAAAGAGCTTTGTGAAAGTACTTATTATTTTAACCCTCCAAGTAAATTAGTAGAATGGGATGGGATTCAGAATGCGATGTTAAATGTAGATGAAAAACATATTTTAAAGGATAGTTGTCCAATAGCCAATATTGACCCCTGGATGCACAAAAGACCCAGACATGCTCGAGGTATTCCTTTAGAAGTAGCTAATATTTTCATTAGATTTGCCAGAAAGAATAAACAAAAAGTTACTAATACTAAGGATTTAGAAGTTTTATTTAAAAAATGGTTAAGGGTAAATTGTCCCTTATATTTTTATTCATTTTCTATAATTTCTTGGTATAAAATTTTTAAGTCAAATTCTAAACGGTCTTGTAATGATACTATCGAAAATAATTAGTTCTAATTTAAAATAATTTATATTTTTATCAATGTTATACTTTTATGCCATAGGAGTTTTAATAGCTGGAGCTGTAAACACGTTTTTTGGGTGTATGGTTTATTTTAGAAATAAGAAGGCTTTACCTAATATTCTTTATGGGTTTTTATCTTTAGCTTTTGCTGTTTGGTGTTATGCTTGGGTCGCGATGATGTTATTAGTTAACGAAAATGTAGGCCTTGCTTACTTCCTTGCTCGTTTACTTAATCTCGGTGCTATCTTTATCCCAATTTTTTATTTTCATTGGGTATTGTCTGTTCTGGGAATTACTAAAGAAAAGAAAAAAATTATTATATTGGGGTATGTGGTAACATTTGTATTTACTATCTTTAGCTGGACCTCGTTATATATTAAAGGCGTGCATCCTATCTTGTTTTTTCCATATTGGCCTACCGCAGGTTCTTTATATAAGTGGTATTTAATATTTGGATATTTTACTTTTGTGTTTTATGGGTTATACCTTTTATTAAAATATTTTATTAAAACTACTGGAGATAGAAAAAACCAGATAAAATATGTCATTTTAGGGTCATTAATGGGGTTTGGCGCAGGTGCAGTAAATTTTCCTTTAATGTATGGCGTTAATCCATTTGGTTATTTTAGTATATTAGGAATATTTATATTTTTAGCTATCTTCATACCATTCCCAATACCTCTTAGTTATGCTGTGATTAAATATCATCTTATGGACATTAGAGTTATTTTAACCGAACTCTTGGTTGGAGTAATTGCTCTGATCCTATTAGTCCAGGCTTTTGCCGCCGAAACTCTCGGGTTGAAGATTTTTGGATTTGTCCTCTTGGGTTTATTTGGTGTTGTGGGTTACTTTTTAATCAAGAGTATTTTAAGGGAAATTGAATTGAGAGCACAACTGGAGGTGGCAAATGTTGAGCTTGAGAGATTAGATAAGGCGAGAGCAGAGTTTATTTCTATTGCTTCCCATCAGTTGAGAACTCCTTTAACAGCTATCAAAGGTTATATTTCAATGGTTCTTGAGAAAGCCTATGGAAAAATTCCAGGGAAAATTGAAAAGCCTTTAAAAAATGTCTATGAATCAAATAAGAGATTAACAAGGCTAGTTAATGACTTATTAAGCGTTTCCAGGATTGAATCTGGGAGACTGGAAATGAAATTTGAGAAAGTTTCTTTAGAAGATATAATTTCAAGTATAGTTGGAGAATTAAAGACTAAGGCAAAAGAGAAAAAACTTTATTTGAAATGGGAAAAACCAAAAATATCTTTGCCAAAAATTTCAATAGATAGAGATAAAATCAGGCAGGTTATTCTGAATGTAATTGACAATGCCATTAAGTATACTGAAAAAGGAGGAATAAAAATAAATCTCAAGAGCCAAAACTCAAATCTCAGGATTACTGTAGAAGATACTGGAGTAGGGTTAACAAAGGAAGAGTCAGAGCTCCTTTTTGAAAGTTTTGTTAGGGGAAAGGCAGGGGTTCAGTTCTGGACAGGAGGGGCAGGCCTTGGTCTTTATATATCCAAGAAATTTGTTGAAATGCACAAGGGAAAGGTTTGGGTAGAAAGCGAGGGTAAAGGAAAAGGAAGTACATTTTATATTGAATTGCCGGTAAGATAGTTTCTATTTAATAAATTTTAAAAATGGTCAAAATAAAATATAATTAATAAAATATAATTAATAATAAATTAATATGAAAAAAATACTTTTAATTGAAGACGAAAAAATTTTAGCCGATATGTACAAAGATAAATTTACTCAGTCAGGCTATAAAATAAGCATTGCTTTTGATGCCAGGGAAGGTATGAAATTAGCTAAAAAAGAAAAGCCAGATTTAATAATTTTAGACATTTTACTACCCAAGGAAAATGGAGTTTTCTTTCTCGAAAAACTAAAAGGTGACCCTGAAGTTTCTTCTATTCCAGTTGTTGCCTTTTCGAATTATGATGACCCAGGAACAAAAAAAGAAGCCCTGAGACTTGGGGTTAAAGCCTATTTTATCAAAACCAATTTCACCCCTCAGGAATTTGTCGAAAAAATAAAAGAGTATCTCATGTAAACATCCAAACATATAAACAAAATTAAGATGCGAAGAATTTTCAACATAGAGACGGTAAAGTATATTGGGAAGGAAGTGAAAATTTGTGGATGGGTCCAGAAGAGAAGAGACCATGGAGGCATAGTTTTTTTAGATTTAAGAGATAAATCAGGAATTTTGCAGGTAGTTTGCTCTCCAAAGTTGGTTAAAGATGTAAAAGATGAATATGTCTTAGCAGTAGAGGGAAAAGTAAAAAAAAGACCAATTAAGATGATAAATCCTAAATTGGAAACTGGGAAAATAGAAGTTTCGGCCTCAAAAATTGAAATTTTAGCTGAGGCAGCCCCCACTCCTTTTGACTTAAAAGATCAAGAATTAACTGTAAGCTTACCAACCCTTTTGGATTATCGACCCCTAACCTTGCGTCATCCAAAAATTAAAGCCATTTTCAAGATTCGAGAAGAAATTATTGAAAGTTTTAGAAAAAATATGAAAGCTCTGGGCTTTTTTGAATTTCAGGCCCCAACTATTGTTCCGGTTGCTACTGAAGGAGGGGCTGAGGTTTTTCATATCGATTACTTTAATTATGATGCCTATCTTGCTCAAAGCCCTCAGCTTTATAAACAGATTTTAGTTGGGGTTTTAGAGCGAGTTTTTACTGTTACCGGAGTCTACCGGGCTGAGCCCAGTATTACTACCCGCCATCTTTGTGAATACACCAGTTTAGATATAGAAATGGGCTTTATTGATTCCTGGGAAGAGTTAATGGATGCCTGCCAGGTTTTAATTTACAATATTTTTTCCGACCTTAAGAAAAACTGCAAAAAAGAGTTTGAGATTTTTGGTCAAAACATTCCCAAATTAAATCCAAAAATCCCTCGCCTAAAATTGCGAGAGGCTCAAAAAATTATTTTTAAAAGAACCAAAAGAGATAACCGAAAAGAACCAGATTTAGAACCAGAAGACGAAAGGGAAATTTGCCGCTGGGCAAAAGAAAAAAAGAACTCTGAATTAGTTTTTATTACCCATTTCCCAGTTGAAAAACGACCATTTTATACCTATCCTGACCCTAAAAATCCAAAATATACTTTAAGTTTCGACCTCCTTTATAGAGGATTAGAAATAGTTACCGGTGGCCAGAGAATTCACCAATATAAAAAACTCTTAAAAAATATAAGAAAATTTGGCTTAAAAATAAAAGATTTTAAATATTATTTGCAGGCCTTCAAATATGGAATGCCACCTGAAGGAGGTTTTGCCCTAGGGGTTGAAAGAATAACAAAACAAGTTTTAGGATTAAGAAATGTCCGGGAAGCCAGTTTCTTCCCTCGGGACATGGGAAGAATTGACCAAAAACTCTCTACCTTACAACCAAGGAGGAAAAAGAAAAAAAAGAAATGAGGAAAAATCTAAAATATTTTTTAATTGCTTTTTTGATTAGTCTTCCTTTTTTTTGGGAAATAAATCTTTTAGAAAAAAGCTTAGAAGATTTTTTCTTTTGGCATGAAATTTCAAAAAATCCCCAAATATTAACTGCAAAAATAAATCTATCTGAAATCAAAAGAAATTCAAAATCTTTTGAAATTAAAGAGGGGGAAGTTGAGGAATTCCAGGCCCAGGCAGAATCAGTAATTTCTACCTGGATTGGGCCAGATAATCAAAAAGAAATTCTTTTTAAAAAAGAAATTGAAAAAAGATTACCAATTGCCAGCCTAACCAAATTAATGACTGCCAATGTTGTTTTAGAATACTATGATCTTTCCCAGGCTGTTAAAATCTCCAAAGAGACAGTTTTCCAAGAAGAGGAATTTGGAAAATTGAAAGTGGGAGAAATTCTTACGGTAAAAGATCTTCTTTATCTTTTACTAATAGAATCGAGTAATGATGCGGCTTATGCCTTATCTGAGGTAATTGGCCAACCTGCCTTTGTTGAATTAATGAATTTGGAGGCAGAAAATTTACTTTTAAAAAATACTCATTTTTCAGATTCCATTGGCCTCGATCCCAACAACTATTCAACCGCTACAGATTTAGTGAAATTTACTCAGTTTTTACTCCAAAAACCTTTAATCTGGGAAATTCTGGCTCTCCCTGAATTCAATCTTTACTCTCCAGAGAACATTTTCCACCATAAACTTTTAAATACTAACGAATTTTTAAGAGAGTGGGGAAATGACCTGGAAATAGTTGGGGGCAAAACTGGCTATACCCCTGAAGCCAAAGATTGCTTCCTGTTAGTTTTAAAAGTTCCAGAAAAAGAAGAGTTCTTAATAAATGTGATTTTGGGGTCAGAAAATAGATTTGAAGAAATGAAAAAACTGGTTGATTGGATAATCACAAACTACAAACTATAAACTACAAACTGAAATTATGCCGGAATTAGCTATTAATGTTATTAAAATTTTTACTCTGGGAGCAGCTGGATTTATTTTAGCATTTTTACTTACACCGATTTTAACCCATTTTTTATATAAATATAAACTTTGGCGAAAATCAGTAAGGGAAAGGGCCATTGATAGGGGAGAGGTACCCTTTTTTAAAAAATTTCATGGAAAAGAAGAAATTAGTATTCCGAGATTTGGAGGCTTACTTATCTGGGTAACAACTCTGATTTTAATTTTTTTATTTTTCATAATCTCAAAATTTACTGACATTTGGTGGCTTAAAAAACTAAATTTTTTAAGCCGAGGACAAACTTGGTTGCCTCTATTTACCTTAGTTGCAGCTTCTCTGTTAGGGCTGGTTGATGATATTTTACAGGTTTTTGGCAAAGGGAAATATGTTGGTGGGGGATTGAGCCTTAAAACCCGCCTTATTTTGGTTTTCTTAATTGGTCTGATTGGTGCCTGGTGGTTTTATTCAAAACTTGACTGGACAACTCTGCATATTCCGGGAATAGGGGATTTTAAAATTGGAATCTGGTACATACCTTTTTTCATTTTGGTGATGATGGCAACTTATTCAGGAGGAGTAATTGATGGGCTAGATGGTTTAGCCGGTGGAATTTTTGCCACGATTTTTGGAGCCTACTCAGCAATTGCCCTATTTTTAGGCCAGATTGATTTAGCTGCCTTCTCGGCTGTAATTTTGGGAACAATCTTGGCTTTTTTGTGGTTTAATATTCCGCCGGCCAGATTTTATATGGGAGAAACAGGAATTTTAGGACTTTGTGCCACTTTAACCGTTATTGCCTTTTTAACTGATTCAGTGTTGGTTTTGCCAATAATTGGATTTTTATTAGTCATTGAATCGGGATCAGTAATTTTACAGCTCCTTTCCAAGAAATTTCGCAAGAAAAAACTATTTTTAGCTGCCCCAATCCATCATCACTTTGAAGCCAAAGACTGGCCCCACTACAAAGTCACAATGCGATTTTGGGTTATCGGAATTGTAATGGCAATTATAGGAATAGCTATCAGATTGCTTGGATAATATGTAAAACCGTCACAAAAGAAAAATAACCCAAAATCGGAGAGGGGCGATAGGGGAACTGGGTGTTCCCCCGAGGTGGAAGTATTGAAACCGCAAGGTTTCAAGGAGCGGAGCGAAGCCCCAAAGGGGGCGCTCGAGCGAAGCGCGAGAGAGCGGAGCGACGATTTTGGGTAATTGCCATTGTAATGGCAATTATAGGAATAGCTATTAGACTTTTGGGCTGAGCTTGAACCGTAGTATATTTTCTACGATCGTAGAAATCGCACTATTGACAAAGTTTTTAAATTTGCTATAATCGAAATAGTAAAAATGGGGGAAATGGAATGGAACTTAAAGTAGGAACGTTGGTGGTGAACAGATATCACAAAACTTTCGGAATTGTCGTAGAAGAAAAAGGAGGAGGAGAGTGGGTGCTACGATGCTGTTCTCCTCTTGGAACTGATGTTCGGGATGTTCTTAGTAAGGCTCAATTAAAGCCGCTCTTGGATATTCCAGAATCGGAGCGAGAGCTTCCTATTAAAGAAATTCTTGAAAAATATCAATGGGGCATACTTGCTAGGGCGTTTTGCTAGAACATTTACTTAAATTGAAAATTCTTCAAAAATCCTTAAAAACATCGAAACCACCACCTTAAATTCCCAAAAAGGGGTTATCCAAAATAAGGATTGACCCCGTTTTTTATTTTAAGAAAATTTTGTTAAAATATTATAAGATGCCAAAGAAATATCTTATTTTAAGAAAAAAATATCCAAGATTTGTTTTTAATAAGTATTCTTGGAGAATCTTGAATAAAAACTTATACATCTCTTTTGATTTTAAAATTACACCTGATATCTCCTTTAAACCGAAAATAATCATAGAAAATGTTGATAAAAATAGAATTAAAAAAATAGGAGATGGGGTATTGAACAATTTAATCTTTAATTTAGGTTTAATTGAAACCTTGAGTTATTGGAAAGCAACCTGTTCACCTGAAATTAAAATTTTAGCTGGCCCTTTAGATAAAAAACAAATTAAATGGTGGAAAGATTTAATCTTAAACGGCATGGGCCAGTTTTTTTATGAAAACAAAATTAATTTTCGAAAACCAAACTTCCTCAAAATAACAAATTTACAGAGGACGGGCCTCTGGAAGCTTTGTCACGGAGAGTTAAGAAATCGGGTTTTGGTTCCAATTGGGGGAGGGAAAGATTCAATTGTTACTTTGGAAATTTTGAAAAAGGCGAGAAAAAATATTACCTGTTTTTCTCTTAATCCAACAAAGGCCTCAAGAAAGATAATGAGAATCGCCGGCTGTAAAAAGCCAATTATTGTTCGAAGAGAAATTGATAAAAAGTTATTTGAATTGAATCGCCAAGGATTTTTAAATGGTCATACCCCTTTTTCTGCCTATTTAGCCTTTTTAAGCGTTCTTTGTGCAGTGATTTTCGATCAAAAACATATTGCTTTTTCAAATGAGAGAAGTTCAAACGAAGGGAATTTAAGATATTTAGGGAAAGTAATTAACCATCAGTATTCAAAAAGTTTCAATTTTGAGAGAAAATTTCGAGATTATTCAAAAAAATACTTAGCCAAAAATGTTGAATACTTTAGTTTTTTAAGACCACTTTACGAAATTCAAATTTCTAAATTATTCAGCAAATATCCTAAATATTTCTCTTCTTTTATGAGTTGTAATGAAGCTTTTAAAACTTATTCCGGGACAAAAAAACCTTTAAAGGGGTGGTGCAAAAAATGCCCAAAATGCCTATTTATTTTTACAAGTTTATATCCATTTTTAGGAAAATACCGATTGGTTAAAATTTTTGGAGAGAATATCTTTGAAAAAATTTCTTTTTTGCCAACAATGTTAGAATTAACAGACTTAAGAAAATTCAAGCCTTTTGAATGTGTTGGAACAAAAAAAGAAAGCCTGGTTGCCTTTTATTTGAGTTGGAAGAAAAATAGGGTAGGGAAGAGGTTTTTTCTTTTAAAATATTTTGAAAAAAATATCTTACCAAGACATCTAAACCTTAAAAGAGAATCAAAAAAAATAATGAATTCCTGGTCAAATCAACACAATTTACCAAAAGAATTCGAAAAAATATTAAAAAACCCCGAAATTATGGGTTATTTCTTGACAAATTTTGATGATTTGCTATAATATAGATATAAATAAAACGGCGGAGGTGTAACAATGAAAAGTAGTATAGTGGTCATTGACAAGAAAATGAAGGAACTATTGAGAAATAGCACCCATAGAGTGAATGGGGGAACAGTAGCTCCAATAAGAAACAAAAAAGAAAGAGACGGCCTAAGAAACTTTGGACGCTGATCTTTCTAAGGTTGTCTCCTATCTCCTTTAGTCTCTAGTGGAAATCCTATTTTTTTTCAGGGATATCCTACTAGAGACTTTTTTTATATTTTTAAAATAGTGTTTATTTTCACTAAAATTTATGGTATTTTATAATTAGATAGGGGATAAAAATGATTTTGAATGAATTAAAAAACAAAAGAGTATTGATTTTAGGCTTTGGAAGAGAGGGGATAGATAATTTTAGATTTTTGAGGAAATTGTTTCCAAAGAAAGTTTTTGGGGTAGGGGACAGGTTAAAATTAAGCGAATTAAGTAATCGAGCAAAGAAAGTGATTAAGCCGGATAAAAAGGTTAAACTTCATTTAGGCAAAAATTATCTAAAATCTCTTAAGAATTATGATCTTATAATTAAATCACCGGGAATTCCACCAAAAGAAATATTGTCCTTTTTAAAAAAGGGACAAAAAATTACCTCTCAGACTGAAATTTTCTTTGAAAATTGCCCAGGAAAAATCATAGGAATTACCGGAACAAAGGGGAAAAGCACAACTGCCTCTTTGATTTATCAAATATTAAAAAAAGGGGTCGCCTCAAAGAAGCGAACCTCGCCCCTCGGGCGGGGGCTAAAAGTTCATTTAGTTGGAAACATTGGAAAGCCGGTCTTGCAACTCTTATTTTCAGCTACCAAAAAGGATGTTTATGTTTACGAATTATCCAGCCATCAATTGTTAAATCTTAAAAAAAGCCCAGGTTTTGCCGTATTTTTAAATTTATATCCTGAGCATTTAGATTATTACAAGGATTTTAAAGAATATATTTCAGCTAAAGCCAATGTAACTCGCTATCAGACAAAAAAAGATTATTTAATTTTTAATTCGCGAGACAAAATTGTCAGAGAAATTGCTAAAAAGTCAAAGGCTAAAAAAGTTCCAATCAATACGAAAAGTATTGAAAAAATTATTAAAATCAAAGATATTCCTTTGAAAGGCAAATTCAATCTCCAAAATGTGGCAGCAACAATTGAAATCGGAAAGATTTTTGGAATTTCATCAAGAGATATTGCTTTGGCAATTAAGAAATTCAAACCCCTGCCTCACAGATTAGAATTTATTGGCAAATTTAAAGATATAAAATTTTATAACGATTCTCTGTCAACAATTCCTGAGACTACAATTTTGGCAATGGAGGCTTTGGGGGAAAATATTCAAACAATTATCCTTGGAGGGTTTGAGAGAAATCAGGATTTTAAGAAGTTAGTAAAGAAAATTCTAAATAGTAAAATCAAAACTGTAATATCTTTTCCAACTACCGGAGAGAGAATATGGAATAACATCCTTCAACAGAAAAAAGGTAGACTAGCACCTAAATATTTCTTAGTCAACAATATGAGAGAAACAGTAAAATTAGCCTATCAATACACGAGCGGGGGAAAAATCTGCCTTTTATCTTGTGCCTCCCCGAGTTTTGGTATTTTTCGAGATTATAAAGAAAGAGGTAATTTATTCAAGAAATATGTAAAGAAATATGCCAAGAAACCCTAGTCATTTAGATTATGCTTTAGTTGGGATAACAGTTTCGCTCTTAGTGTTAGGGGTCTTGATAATATCCAGTGTCTCAGCCTCTGTCTCTCAAGAAAGATTTGGTCAAACTCTTTATTATCTAAAACACCAGGTTCTTCTTGGAATTTTACCGGGGGTAATTTTAGCAATTGTTTTTTTGAAAATTCCTCTAAATTTTTTAAAAAAAAGGGTTCCGGTTTTGTTTTTAATTAATCTTGGGGTTTTGGGGATGGTTTTTTTACCTAAAATTGGAGTTTCTCTTGGGGGAGCAGCTAGATGGATAAATTTAGGACCTATTTCTCTACAACCAACAGAGTTTTTAAAACTTACTTTTATACTTTATTTAGCCAGCTGGTTAAGTAGTAAAACTGAGAAAGTAACTTTAACTAAAAAATCAAAAAAGTTTAGCCAAACTCTGGTCGCCTTTTTAATAGTAATGGGATTAACGAGTTTACTTTTAATCCGTCAACCAGATATTAGCACTTTGGGAGTAATTGTTTTGGTAGGAATACTAATTTATTTTTTAGCTGGTACGCCTCTTTGGCATAGCATTTTAATGATTTTGGTTATGATAGCTGGCTTATTGGTTTTAATAAAAATTGCTCCTTATCGAGCAGAGAGGCTTTCAGTTTTTTTTAACCCCGAAATTGACCCGATGGGAATGGGTTATCAAATAAAACAAGCCTTAATTACCGTAGGGTCAGGAGGAATAACAGGTCTTGGATTAGGAATGTCTAAAGCAGGCTTTTTGCCTCGCTCAATGTCAGATTCAATTTTTGCCATTTTTGCCGAAGAGACAGGATTTATAGGAAGTTTAATTCTAATTTCCCTTTTTTTGATTTTTTTCTGGCGAGGGTTTAAAATTGCAAAAGAGGCTCAAGATAAATTTTCTCAATTAGCTGCTTTAGGAATTAGCTCCTGGATTATCATTCAAGCCTTTGTTAATATTGGATCAATGGTAGGTATTCTGCCCTTAACTGGCATTCCTTTACCATTTATTAGTTACGGTGGATCACATTTAATTTCAGAACTCATCGGAGTAGGAGTACTATTAAATATATCAAAACATTTATGAAAATACTTTTCACTGGTGGAGGCACCGGTGGTCATGTTTTTCCAATAATTGCAATTTGTAGAGAACTAAGAAGAATTTATCCAAAGAAAGATCTCCAACTCTTTTATACGGGTCCAAAAGATGAATTTGGGGCAATTTTACTTTCCCATGAAGGAATAAAAGTTAAAACAATTTTGGCTGGGAAAATTAGAAGATACTTAGGAATAAAAAGTTTCTTTTTAAACTTTATTGATCTTTTCTTCAAAACTCCAATAGGAATTATTCAGGCATTTTTCTCCAACTTCTTTTTAAACCCTGACTTAATATTTAGCAAAGGGGGGTTTGGTTCAATTCCGGTAGTAATTTCTGGCACGATTTTGCAAATTCCAATTTTTTTACATGAATCAGATATTTCACCGGGCCTAGCTAATAGATCTTTAAGTAGATTTGCTCTAGAAATCTTTATCTCTTTTCCTAGAACCGAATATTTTTCTCCAAAAAGAATGATTTTGGTTGGCAATCCAATTAGAAAAGAAATTTTGGAAGGAGAAAAAGAGAAAGCAAAAGAGATTTTTAGATTAAGTTATGATCGACCTATAATTTTAATTTTGGGGGGTTCCCAGGGGGCTCAAAGAATCAACGATGTCATACTTTTGATTTTGCCAGAAATCCTTAAAAATTTTGAGTTAATTCATCAGTGTGGAGAGCGAAATTTTAAAGCGGTGGAAGCCCAGGTAAATGCTATAATTTCTGAGAGATCAAGAAAATACTATAATCTTTTCCCATTTTTGAAAGAGGAAGAATTAAAACAGGCTTACAAAGTTTCTGATTTAATTGTTAGTCGGGCAGGGTCAGGAAGTATTTTTGAGATTGCAGCTTTAGGTAAACCAAGCATTTTAATTCCCCTTTCTGAAGCTGCCCAGAATCATCAGTTAAAAAATGCCTATTGCTTCGCTCAAAATAAGGCCTGCCTTGTAATGGAGGAGATAAATTTCACTCCCCATTTTTTCTTAGAAAGAATAAAATATCTATTTTCTCATCCCCAGGAAATGGAGATTATGAAAAGCCGAGCCAAAGAGTTTTCTAAACCCCGAGCAGCTAGAATAATTGCTGAATATATTTCAGAATATTTAAGCCAATAAAAATTTTGATAGACTAAAATAGAAAATGGAAACCTCTGATTTTAAATTTATTAAACCGGGAGAAATTCGAACAAGAATAGCTCCTGCCCCTACTGGTTTTCTACATATTGGTACAGCCAGAACTGCTCTTTTTAATTATCTCTTTGCTAAAAAAAACCAGGGCGTTTTTATTTTAAGAATTGAGGACACTGACATTGAAAGATGCAAAACCGAATATGAAAAAGATATTATGGAGAGTTTAAAATGGCTAGGAATTGAGTGGGATGAAGGACCAACAGAAAATAAAAAATATATTAGGGATTATGGACCCTATAGACAAAGTGAAAGATCAGAGATTTACAGAAAATACCTGGAAAAATTATTAGATGAGGGTATGGCTTATCGTTGTTTTTGTTCAAAAGAGGAGTTAGAAGCCCAGAGGCAGTATCAAATGTCAATTGGTGAACCTCCGCGCTATTCTGGAAAATGCTCCCAGCTTTCTTCAGAGGAAATAAAAAAATATTTAGCTGAGAGGAAAAAATCGGTCATTAGATTCAAGATGCCCTCAAAAAAGGTAGTTTTTGAAGATATGATCAGGGGACGTGTAGAATTTGATTCTGGCCTAATTGGAAATATTGTCATTGCCAAAGACCTTTTTACTCCTCTTTATAATTTTGCCTGTGTCATTGATGATTTTGAAATGAAGGTATCTCATGTAATAAGAGGGGAAGACCATCTTCCTAACACTCCCAAGCAAATTCTAATCCAAAAGGCCTTGGGCTTCCCTCAGCCCAAGTATGCTCATTTACCTTTGATTTTAGGCCCAGACAGGACTAAATTAAGTAAAAGACATGGTGCAGTTGCTATCGCAGAATTTAAAAAAGCCGGCTATTTACCCGAGGCTTTAATTAATTTTATGGCCTTTTTGGGGTGGAATCCCGGAGGGAAAAGAGAAATTTATTCCCCGGCTTCTCTAATAAAAGAGTTTTCAATGGAAAGGGTCCAAAAAGGAGGGGCAGTTTTTAATACTAAGAGGTTAGATTTTTTAAATGGATTCTATATTCGCCAAAGATCGATTGAGAAACTAACTGAGCTTTGTCTACCTTATCTAATTGAAGCAAGATTGATTGAGGAGTTAGAACAAAGTCCTGGCGATAGAAAAATATTAGGGTTTTTTAAAACTAAGGGAAAAAAGTTTAAAATTAAAGAAACAGGAGAGATTATAGATTTAGATTATTTAAAAAAAATTGTTTCAATATATCAAGAAAGATTAAAAAAATTATCTGAAATTTCAGAATTAACTGATTTTTTCTTTAAAGAAAAATTGGGATATGATAAGAATCTTTTGAAATGGACGCTACCCTTCCGTCATCCTCTGACAGAGCAAACTCCTGAGATGATAAATAAAGAAGTCAGAGTTTGTCTTGATAGATTAAGAAAGATATTGTCTAAAATAAGAGGGGGGAATTGGAATAAAGAAAATTTAGAAAGGTTTTTAATGCCAGAAGCCGTGAAAATAGGGGATAAGGGAAAGATTTTATGGCCTTTTAGGGTTGCCTTGACTGGCAAAGAAGCTTCGGCCGGACCTTTTGAAATTGCTGAGATTTTGGGGAGGGAGAAAGTCTTAAAAAGAATAAAAGAGGCCAGAGAATTAGTAAAATAACCAGAAAATTGGTGAAATAAAAAAGGCCAGTTCTTTTAACAGAATCTGGCTTTACAAAAAAGTTTATTGGGCTTCTGGTTCTTCTAAGATCTCTAAGCCTTCCTAGTTGCTCTAAGTCCCTTAAGACTCCCTGAGTCTTCTTGGTTCTTCTAAGATCTCTAAGCCTTCCTATGTTTTCTAAGATCTCTAAGACTCCTTGAGTCTTCTTGGTTCTTCTAATATATCTAAGTCTTCCTATATTTTCTAAAGTCTCTAAAACCCCTTTTCCTGTCACTTTTTTCACCTCCAAAGAGCTATTTATTTAGCAGACTATGTCCGCTAAACATAATCTATTATATAAAATTGTAATAATCTTGTCAATGGCTAGTTTAATTTTGCCTATTTTCTCATTGGCCAGGGAAACTGAGGACGTAAAAGTTGTAGTAACGCATGAAAAACCAATAGGGGAAAGGCTTGATGATTTACTTCAGGGTTTAAAGCAGGGTTTAATAGGGGCTTGGCAGGAAGCTTTGGGAATCTGGAAAAAAATGTTAGATGGGGTGAAAAATCTCTGGGAGCAAAAAATCTGGTCCTTTTTCTTTAGAAAAATAGAAGAAGGAATACAAAAAATTGGAAACGTTATTTTAGAAAAATTCAGAGCATTATTAAATAGATAATACTAGGATAGAATAATATTGTGCGACATTTAATTAGCGGGCATAACCGTTAGGCCTGCCTGCCGCGGGCAGGGTAGGGGACTAACGGTTTTTGTTTGCCTCGGCTTGCTATTGACAAATTTTGTATATTTGCTATAATTAAAATATAAAGTGAAATAGTTCTTTAAAATAAAATATGGGGAAGGGAAGAATTTCATCTCCCGCAGAGAGGAAATCAAAAACTGGTTTTTTGCCTGCGGGAGAGTGAAAAAATGAAGAGAAAAATGTGGGAGAAAATACTGAGATACTTCGCTGTGGGAGGAGTCTTTGTAATTATCATACTAGCAAGCGCGGGGGTGATAGTGTTTCTAATAGCATTCTCAGGCCTTGGTCTAGCGTCTCTACCGTTAGTAGCATGCTTTATCTGTATATTTGCATTCTTCCTACAGGAAAAAGGGATAAAAGCGATACTCGAGTTATTGTGAGCAATTCTCCTTTCCCCTCTTTTTTCGAGCCCGCAAATAGTTGTGGATTCGAAAAAGGAGTTAGTTCTTTAAAATCAAATATGGGGAAGGGAGAGAATTTATCTCTCGCAGAGAGGGAGTTAATAAAAATAGCTTCTTGCCTGCGGGAGATGAAAAGAGTTGCGGAGGAAAACGGTTGGGAGAAGTAATTTTCTCGGATTCATGATTCGCGATAAACGGGAAAGGAAAGTAAGAAGTAAACATTATAGGAAAGGGAAGATAATACTCCTCGGAATACAAGTGGGTATCATTATTATCATCGGGGGTTCCTTGCTTGATTTAGCGATTATCAGAATTATAAGTGGATTATGGTTTTTAACATTTTTAACACTAACTGCTTTTGTTTTTTTACTATTTTCAAACTGGTTAATTTATAGTTTGCTGGCCCCTATGCCTTATATTGGCAGGAGTTTCAAAGAATGGCACGCGACAGAGCATAAACTCATATACCTGCTAGAAAATGGTGAAAGATTGACATTAGAAAATCTAAGAGCAGCACCATCGCGTAATCGTAGATGCGCAAGCAGAAACATGTGGCTAAAGGAACCTTCGGACGATAAACTAGAAGAAGCCTTTAGGGTAGGCCGTGAATATCTCAATCTGTTTACTTGACGAATTTAAAAAATCTCCACTTTCCCTCTTTTTTCGAGCTCATAAACCTTGTGGGCTGAAAAAAGGAATTGTTCTTTTAAAAATATAAAAAAGGGGAAGTTCACGTAGGTGAATTGTCTATCAAAATTTGGTAAATAGCTCACCTACGTGAAAGGAGGTGAAAATCAAGTATGAGTGCAAGTGTAACAAGTAAGAAAAGTGAGACAAGTGAAACGAGAGAAGAAGAACAAGTGAGGCAAGTGAGAAAGGCGTTTGAGAAAATGCTCGCAAGTTTTATGTTCGAAGTTAAAAAGAAAGATAAGGTTGATGATATAAGGAAGATGATAAAAACTTTCATTGAGGCTGGAATTCTCCAAGAACGAGCAGAACGAGCGCAAATATCCTTTGACATTCGAAAAGGAATCGCTTCTGTCAGTCTTCTTTCCTACGAGAAATATTTTACTAAGCTGTGGAAAGATACGTTAGAAAAAATGTCTAAATGGTTCGAGGCCACAATAAAGAGAGAAGCAAAGGCTTTGGGGTTCAATTTTAATTGGCGAGAAGTCGATGGATTCTTTCTTGACATTCGTACGTCTGACGAAAAAGAAGATCACGAATATGCGAGAGCAACATTATACCGTCCTGAGGCATTTAAGGAAGCACAAAAGATAATGCACTATACCCACACGAAGCTAAATGAGTTAGGATTTTCTGCGCAAATCATCAAGGTCGTTACTCCTGGAAAAGTTTACACCATCGATGCATTAAAATACATTGTCCGAAACATCACTGCCGTCGCTTACTTAAGAACGGGAGTCGAAATTCGTTCCCTCTAATACAGAATCTTTAGATTTCTCCTACTTCCCCTTTTTCTTTCTATTCAAAAAGCCCGTTGCTGGGCAGTTTTTATTTTGCTCGGTACGCTATTGACAAAGAAAAATTTAGTGTGCTATAATATAAACACAAATTAAGGAGGGATAGATGAATGCTGTTTGTTTGGGTAAGGATAACGCTTCAAGAAGTATCTAAACATGTAGCGGTGATAAAGGAGCTCATTGACAATCTACCAGGAATAGTAGCAGAAGCATTGAGCGTACCAGGTACTGATGGGGAATTGACTTCAGATGAGATAGAAGTAAAATTCGAAACCTTTGGGCCGTTCGATGTTCATAGCAAAGACATAGAAATCATAATCTTGGCTAACGATTACCCGGAAAGAAAGAAAAATCTTGACGAAAGACAAACGCTTATCAAAGAAGGGGTGAAAAGAATCCTGTATTCCGGCATTACCGGTTTCGTCTGGGTACTTCCGTTGCCAGGTTCTTTCGGAGAATTCTAGCCAAAATCGGTGATGGAAATGAGAGTCAGCCTCAAGGTTGTAAATATTGAAGATGGGCTAGAGAAAGCTAGAGTTGCCAAGATTCACCTTTTCAAAGAAGGGGACAATGATGAAAAGTTCGCTGAAGCCGAAAGAATAGTCAGGGAAATCTTTGGTGATATACGAGAAGGGGTAGAATTTGTAGCCAAGGGTGAGAAGACTACTGAGATTCATATCCGTCCGAACGCTCGTTTCCTTGAGAAATTCAGAGAAGCAAACCGAAGAATCAGAGAGATTTTCTTTCATAAAGCGTAGAAGTATAAAAAACTACGAATTTCCATTAAGGGGCTTTCCAAAAAGGATTGACCCCATTTTTTATTCTTAGGGTAAGGAACTGGCGGTTTTTTGATAATATTGACAAAGGGAAAATTAATATATTATAATGAAATATCAACTGAATATGGAGGGAAAGAAATGGAAATTAAAGAGAATGTACTTGTGGCGGTTAGTTCTCCAAAGCATACTTTAGGAAAAGTAGTGAGCAGAGAGGAAAAAGAAGGTGTCTGGATAGTTGACTGTTGTTCCCCTGTCGGACTTATTAAGGTCTCCGAGAACTTTCTGATACCGATTATTGAACTCCCTGAATCAGATCAAAAACTTAACCCTGAAGAGCTTGCCCGAAAATGTAGCCCCAGTATTTTAGCCTATCTCTTTGTCGAAAGACAAACAACCTGGGGTTCCATCGGTTCACTGCATAAGGATCTCGAAAAGCTTTACGACTCTGTAAGAAAAATACAAGAAGGACTTAAACAAGCAGTAAAATAACCAACCGTCCTGAAATTTCCAGCAAGGGGTTATCCAAAAAGGATTGACCCCGTTTTTTATTTTAACTCCCTCCAAACAGGTTCTAACATTGTCTTGCAACATGTGTTGTTAGGCCGAGCGTCTCACAAGACATATTAAGCGACATTTCTTTTGATTTTTTGATTTTTTAATCAAATTTTTGACTACTTTTATCTTAAATCGAAGCGCTTCACTTTGAAAAAAATCAAATTTAATCAAATTTTTTCAAAAAGTCGATTGCATACCCTGGGATGCAAGGGGTAATATTTATCAACATTTTATTTTGATCTTGACAAAAATTGACAAAATTTGACAGGGAGTAATTTAAAACTTAAAATAAAACAACATGGATCATCTTTTAACCATTAAAGAGGTTGCTAAATATCTCAAGGTCAGCGAGAGGTCTATTTTGCGTTATATTGAATCTGGTCGACTTAGAGCTTCTAAGATCGGCCAATGGCGTATCAAGAAAGGGGATTTAGAAAAATTTTTAAAAGAAAACTCAAATGTCAAAAAGAAAATTTAAAAAAAGAGATGGCTGGGATTTTACAGAGGTACCTTTAAGAATCAGACAGGGTGGGGTTCATTTCTTTCATCACTATACAGCTAAATTTATACCTCAAATTCCAGAAAAATTTATTAAAATGTACTCCCAAAAACGAAATAATATCGTGGTCGATCCGTTTATGGGCTGTGGGACTACTTTGGTAGTTGCTAAATTGATTGGTTGTCATTCCTACGGTGTAGATACCAATCCTTTAGCAGTTAAAATTACTAAAGTAAAAACAATGGTCGTTAACAAAAAAATTGTAGAGGAAATAGATGATTTCATTCATTGGATTTCATCTCGTAAAGAATATAGAAAAACAAATAATACAAAATCTCTTTCCAAGACAGATTTTCGACAAGGGGAGAAAGGCACATTTCTATTTGAAGGCAGTAAAGAGTGGTTTAGAAATGACGTAGCGGGCAAGATTAAAAACATATTAAATCGAACAAAAGTTTACGACGAACATGTACGGGACTTTATAAAAGTCGGGGTTTCGGATTTATTAAAAGGTATGAGTAATGCCCGTATGGATATCAATGTTCCCACGCTTCCATCTCGCCCGATTTACATAGATAAAAAGCATTATTATAGAAGGGTAAACAATCGGACAAGATACATTCCGGTTTATTCAAGAGTATTATCGCAAGTTTTAAGAATGAAAAAAGCAATTTTAGAGTTTAACAAGAACATAAATCATAATTTAATTTGTAAACCTAAGCTGGGCGATGCTAGAGAGTTAAGTAAACACGTAAAGTCGTGTAATCTTGTTATAACTTCTCCACCATACTGGTCAGCTCAAAATTATCAGAAACTTCACATGCTCTCATTTAAGTTATTTGGTCTGAACATAGATGAGGAAGATGAAATTGGAAGGAATGGTCATGACCATTATCAAAAGGACATGGTAAAAGTTCAAGAAGAAATCGCAAAAATTCTTAAAGGATACTATGGTCTTGTTATAGGTAAAGATAAGCGGAATCGAGAACATTTGAAGCTCGTAGAATCGGCTAAAAGAGTTGGTTTTAAATTAGTTGATAGGTTTGTTAGACGCTTAAGCAACCAAACATTTTTTTCTAAACAAATTAAAAATGAGTTTATTTATGTTTTTAAAGTTTAAATTTTGATTATTATGAAAACTTTTGATTTTAGCAAATCAGTAATTCAGGAGGTTATAGATGAATTCGATCGAGCAGAAAAATACATAAAAATAGCTATGTTTCAAATCCACAATGATTTAGTTATTGATAAATTATTCAAAAAAATTAAGGAGGGGTTAATAGTAGAAATAATAACATTACCTTATGATAGTATTCACGAGAACGTAAGAGAACATGTAACAGAGAGACTAGAAAAGCTTAAATCTAGAGGGGGTAATATTCTATTCTGTAAATGGAATGTTGGAGACCCTGAAAGAACCACGACAGCAGTGGGAAGGTGGTATTTATTTCATGGAAAGTTCATCGTAACGGATAAGGCAGCGATTAGTCTTTCTGCAAATTTTATCCAAACTCCTGAGCTAGACGCAATCCTAATTTTCAGAAATGAGCAAGATAAGATTCAAGAATTTAATAATAAATTCGAGGAACTAAAAGAGTTATTCATAATTGAAAATAATGGTTATGAAGGGAATATTAGACAAAAAATATCGGAGACAAAGCACCCAAGAGCTAAAGAAGTTTTTGCACTTCCAAGGGGAATAAGCGAAGTATATAAAAAAACATGGATACAACATTATCCATCTGAATTATGTCCTAAGGATGTAAATATAGAAGAAAAACTATATATAACTCCATTTGATTGTAGGGGAAGAAATTTTCTTATGAAGATTATTGATGAGGCCGAAAAATTCGTTTATATTTCCTCTGAAAGTTTCACTGATAAAGAATTTCCTAATTTCTTAAAAAAAATTAGATTCAAAAATATAGAGATAAAGTTATTAACTGAATTTGGAAGCATGGATTTTTCTGATAGAATACAAATTTTTATGAAAGAATTATTAGCAGCGGGCGTACAAATGAATACAACAAGAGAAGATTTACATGCCAAACTAGTAATTACAGATAAATTAATCGCTATAACCTCAATAAATCTTAATAGAATAAATTTAGGATTTAAGAAAACCGGAGATTTTTGGAGAGAGAACACAGAGACAATACTAATATGTAGAGGTCACAACATAATAAGGAAAGCAAGACAGAAATATAACGCAATTTTTAATGCATCGGAAAAAATTATTGATAAAATGGCTGAGAGAAATTCATCAGTTGCTGGGAGACTATTTAGGGATGTGTTCAAAATTAGATCGGGTTCAGATGCTAAGCTATTTTTAGCTAAACTGAAATTGAATGTAGATATTAACAAAGAGAAATTTTTATTAGATGTTTTAAAACTAACCATTAAGCTAGCTAATAATTTTAATGTGAGAATAATTTCAAAAAAAGAAGTATTGATGGCTTTAATATTAAATTATCTAAGTGAGAGGAAGCATGATTTCAATGAATTATCCGAGAAATTAGATCCAATTATAGAGCGAGCAGAAATAGAACCCGTCTTAGACATTCTTGTTTCACGTAATCTAATTGTAAAGCAAGGAGAATTTTACAAGATAAACGTTGATGCAATTTTCTAAGGCAAAAAAGCCCATCGCTGGGCTGTTTTTTTATCCAGTTTGACACTTATTAAAAAGCCAGCTACTTTGAAAGTGGGAGATTACTTATGAAAGAAAAAAATAAATTAAAAAAGATAAAATATAAAATTAAAACAGCTCTCGATCAATTATACAAAACTGATTATTTTCTATTCGAAAAAGATTTGTGTGAAAGATGTATAAATCATAAATTTGCAATATATTTGGAACAACAAAGTTTTGGTAAAGGATACTTTATCGACTGTGAATATAATAAATCCCATCTTAATCAAAGAACTAGCCCAAAAAGAGTCTCTAGTGAGAAAGGAAACTATATCGACATCATTATCACCAAAAGAGACGGTAATTATAGGAACGATTTTATTTGTTTTGAGGTTAAGAAATGGAAGAATTATAGAAAGAAAAATAAGGATATAGAAAAATTACAAATTTTAACCAAAGGAATACGATTTGGCTATGATTATGGTTTTTATGTCATTTTAGGAAGGACAAGAGATGAAACAAAAGTTGAAATATATAAAGGAGGAAAACTTTTAAAACACACTTTCTAGGATGATTTAAATGGTGTTGGAACATCCTTAAGTGTCGGGCAAGGTATTTATGCGAGGTTTAGCAAAAACATAAAAGGTCGAAGAATTAATTGAGAAATAACAAAAAATATTATGGCGAAAAGATTTAACAAAACTGACAAAGTTGTAATAGAACCAAAAGAAGAATTTGCTTATGGATATATCATCAAAGCTTTAGCAGGAGGACTATACCCAAACAAGTTTCATGTTATTAGAGAATATATTCAGAATGCTTTTGATGCAGTAGTTAATTGGAAAGATACTCATAATGGCTCAAATGTTATTGTAAAAATAACAGTTAAAAAGCCCTCTATATTTATATTTGACAACGGAACAGGCATGAATAGGGTTACGCTTAACGAGTACAGGAAAGTAGGATATTCAAGGAAAAAAATAGGCGAGGCTGTTGGATTTAGGGGCATAGGGAAACTAGCCGGTATTTCAGTGGCCAGAAAATTAATAGTTACAACAAGTCCTTATGGCGTTAAAGAAAAATACGCTCTGGAATTTGATGCCGAGAGAATGCTTAAAGAGATCGATGATTTAAAAAAACGTAAGCAGAACATACCCCTCAATACACTGATAGAAAAATATACGAACATAAGCTCCGATGTCGAAAAGGCAGACAAGCATTATACATTTATAGAGCTTCATGGAATAAAGCAGGATTCGAAGATTCTTTTTGATAAAAATAAGCTAAAAGACTACATTTCGAAAAATACACCCGTTCCTTTTGATCCAAACTTTGTTTACGGAAAAGAAATCGAAGATGGAATTAAGAAATTAGTTGATGACTATAACTGCGTAAATATTTTTGTAGACGGTGATAATATCTATAAGCCTTACATTCCGAACCTAAACAATCCTAGACACATCGTAGTCTGGGAAAAAAACAAAACAAAAATATTAGGATACTGCTGGTATTGCGAAAACAAAAAAAGGGGGCAGATAAAGCCTATTGACAAAGCAGGTTTGGTTTATAGATACAAAAATTTTGCAGTTGGAGACCATGATTTGCCTAGGCGAACATTGTGGGATACTTCTACCCATCTAGCTTTTTACTTTATAGGGGAGATTTACATTTGTGATAAGAATATGTTACCAACTGCACAAAGAGATGATTTTGAGCAGACATCAGCTCGTAGTAGATTTTATAATGAAGGTGTCCAGATTTCAAAGGAAATTAACAGAATAGCTAGGGCAAGTTCTGGAATAAGAAGGGCGTTGCATTATGTCGATGTTGGAAAGAACCTAATTTCAGAAGTTAAACAGGACCTTCAGAAGCAGGAGCATTATTTAAAAGACCTCGGTGCGGAAAAAGTCGCACAGATTTACAATGTCATAAAAGGCATAAAAGAAAGAAAAAAGAATATTCCTAAAAAAAATAAGAAGAATAGAATTCTGGCAGACAAAGTCGTTAAGCAAGGGGAATTGTTGCTTAAGAAATTTGGAGGTGTCAAAAGATTAAGTAGGGAGTATGATATAACAAGAAAAATCAATCTCAATGCTCAGGCTAAAGATGTATATTCTGTGGCTATCAGAACTCTGAAAGATTTTTTTATTGGTAACCAGCAAGAACTAGAAAAGGCGATAAGGCTTTTTCAGAAAAACTTGACGACCTTTTTCTCAAAAAAGAACAAATGAAATTTATGAAACATAGACAGTATGAATCTACCGAAAATAAAGATAGGGTTAGAAAAGAAGATAAGGAGTTGATAGAAAAAGAATTTAAGAAAAAGAAAGCTAAATTATCGTACCTCGGCATGCCTTCTGGAGAATTGAAAGATATTTTAGAATGGCGAGATTATTTAGACAGATGTACGGCAGTTGAAAATAATTTTGTTCAAAGACATGAGCTGGCATTAAATGTTGTTCGTTTTAATTTAAATGGTAAAATTGATATTCTTTTTGGAGATATAGACGATATTTTGATAAAGGGGAAAGATAAGTACGATAATAAATTGATATTTCCTTATGATATTATATTTCTTGATTATTTCGGCGGCATTTTATATAGAGGACTTAGAAGAGTCAATGCTATAGCTTCTCTTATTTCTAAACAGAGAGGGAATTCTTTTTTGTTGTTCCTAACTTTTAATCTTAAGGAGAGCAGATATGCTAAGAATACAATCGTGGATACGCTTAGAAAGATTAAACAGGAGTTGTCAGTATTCTGCTGGGATGAAAAAACAAAAAAACAAATAGTAGAGATTACTAAGTGGTATGAGGATGCGGAAGAGATTTACAGACAGAAAATATTCGTACCATATTTTATTAAAACTAATGCTGAAAATGTAGGATTTGAAGTGTATGCTTACCCACCTGTCTTTTATGAAGGTTTTAGAAAGAATCCCATGTTACATTTCGCTTTCAAGTTAGTACCTGAAGGAAAATTTCCCACAAAGGCAGTGAGCAAGCAGACAATAATTGATATAATAAATCTTGATCTAAAAGGAGTTTCCAGGGGGATGGTAAGTGTTTTAAAAAAGAGGTCGCCAAATTTAAAAATATAATATATTACACTTTTAAATATGAACAAAAGAGGCAAAATGAAAGTCCTATTAGTCGAACCAAATTTCCCAATACCACCCAAAAGTAAGAACCACAGGGATTTTTTGCCTATCGGCTTATTGAAGCTAGCGAGTTATCATAGGGATAAAGGTGATAAAATAAAGCTTGTTAGGGGCGACCATTATTTTTTTGATTTTTATCCCAATCAAGTAAAAATAACTTCGCTTTTTACATATTGGTTTAATTATGTATGGGAGAGTGTAAAGTTCTATAAAGAAAACTATCCGAAGGCCAAAGTAATAGTAGGCGGTATCTACGCGTCATTAATGCCAGAGCATTGCAGAAAATCAGGTTGCGATGAAGTATTTATTGGAGTGGATAACAAGGTTGAGAAATTCAAGCCTGCTTATGATCTTGTGGATGTGGATTATCAAATTGTCCATGCTTCAAGAGGCTGTATTAGGAGGTGCAAATTCTGCGGAACTTGGAAAATCGAACCGAAATTTACTTATAAAAAGAGCATAAAAGATGAGGTATGCAGTAATAGGATAATATTTTATGACAATAACCTTTTGGCTAATCCGCACATAAAGGAAATCCTTGAAGAATTGAAAAATGCCAAGCACAACGACAGGGTTGTGTATTCGGAAAGCCAATGCGGTATTGACGGAAGGCTTCTGACTCCTGAAGTGGCTAAATTATTAAAACAAGCGAGATTCCTTAATCCAAGGATTGCTTGGGATCACGGTTATGCACAAAGGCGTATGATAAAAAAACAGATTGATATGCTTGTTGATGCGGGCTATCCTGCAAAAGAAATTTATGTTTTTATGATTTATAACTTCGAACAGGATTATTATGAAATGCTGAAAAAGCTGAAGCAATGCAAGGGATGGGGTGTGCAGATAGCTGATTGTAGGTATAGGCCCCTGAATCAAATTTTTGACAATTACAATCCAAGAGAAAAGCAGACAGACAAGGATTATTTCATATATCCAAAATGGACAGATAGGCAGATAAAGCTCTTCAGGAAAAAAGTAAGGCAGCAGAATATTATGATAAGACATGGTTTTAGTCTTTATAGTAAAGAGCTGGAAAGATTGGGGGCAAAGAGAAGGATGAATAAGTCCCACTAAATCTGCTACCGAACCAATTAATTAACAATCCTCCTGCACTCTGGGGAGTTCCGGAGGACAAGAAATAACTCCTTAGAAAAAATTGAAGATTTCTTACGGGGCAGGGAATTAATTGAGAAATAAAACTATGGGCAAGTCAGGTAGAAAGATAAGGTCGACAGGAAATAATTTAAGAACATGCGAAGTATTAACCAAGGATGGTGTGTGGAGAGCTGGGTTTTTGTTTATCGATTCTTCTG
This sequence comes from Patescibacteria group bacterium, assembly GCA_020148145.1. Taxonomy (NCBI): domain Bacteria; species Patescibacteria group bacterium. The sequence goes on from JAHCRE010000011.1 coordinate 42,792, forward strand.
ATTATCTTGTTCTTGCTAATAATATTTATAACGACTCATTGATGGGTCCACTTAAACAAAGAAAAATCAGATGTATACATAAAGAAGCTGATTTTACAGTCTTTCCTCGTGAGAAAGTGTGTAATATAAAATTTTTCTAGCGGAGGTATGATTATTTCATCCCCAACACTTGAATATTTAATTATTGTTCCGGACAAAGCACGTTCTTTCCGATCTCGTTACGCTAAAACATATCGGGAAAAAGTACGCGAATGCGCCAAAGCTGTCATCAAAAAAATGTTTTACAGTGACGATATCAATCTTAAGATGGACTATTTCTACAGAGGAAATCGAAACGTCGATATGGATAATGTTACCAAGAATGTAATGGATGCATTGACGGGTTTAGTTTATCCAGATGACAAATTGGTCAAAGATCAGAGTTCTAGGGCGCATCGGATCGATAAGGTTACGAGTATAAAACGAGAAGTGTTCGATATATTCAAACCATTGCTTCATTACAAAGAATATCTAGCGATACGTATAAGCTCGAAGAGTTGCTTTCACAGGAAACAAGCTAGCAAAAGAACGAACGATTAATGTCGCACAATACACCTTGTAAGACAAAGAAAACCGTTAGGGTAGGGAAGTAGCGGTTTTATTTTTATTATTGACAAAGTCTATATTTAGCATATAATGTAGGTAGCACAAAATTGGAGGGAGATAGTTGGGTATAAAACAAGTTGAGGAAGCTAGTCTTGAAGGATACGAGGGACCAATTTTTCCTGAAGAGATCAAAGAACTAAACAAAATACTCAGGGCAGTAGTGCGAAAGCATCTCCGACAAAAGGACATAGATACATTGAAAGAAATCGAAAATGTAGAGAGAATTTCTTATGCTATCGTTACCACAGACCGTTATCGTTGGAACTTCGCTTTATTTGCCAGAATGCGAAAGAGTGGAGAAGTTATTGTTGTTTTTCCACGATTGACATCCTTTGTTTTAGATAGGTCTGTCGCCGTCTATGTTAAATCAAAAGCTTCAATTAGTGTTCAGGAAGTCAATGTGTTCCTTGAAAGGATTCAACTCAGATTTCACAGAGCCTGGAGAAGACAAACGAGAAAAGAACTTCAGGAAATCCTTGACCCAATATCTAAAGACTAAAGGGAGGTAAAATCACAATATTTTTTCCTCCCGTTTTTTTATATATAAACTCTGTAGGGGAGTAGAGGCCTTCCACTTGACATAGCCTCTTCGGCTATTTATTATGAATATAGAGAGGGTCGCACAATGTAGGTTAAGCGACACTTTATATCTGAAGAGAAGTACCGCTTAACCTGACGCAGATTTTGCGCACATTTAAGTAAATATCGCAAGAATCTGCTCTTTCTTATATTTTTATAAAAAATAATTATGAAAAAATCAGACAAACCAATTATAAAACATATCCCCGACTTTTTGGATTATTGCGAAATAGAAAAAGGATTATCAGAAAAAACTCAAGAGAATTATGATCGCTACCTCCGGAAGTTCGTTTTCTGGCTGAAAAGGACCAAAAAAGAGGCTCTTTTGCCCCACGAGCTAAGTGCTGATGATATTTGGCATTATAGACTCTATTTATCGAGATATAAGGATAATAAGGGCAAAATCCTTAAAAAAACCACCCAGAACTACTATTTAATCGCTCTGAGAGCCCTTTTAAGCTATTTTACAGCCAAAGATATAGTTTCACCTCCGGTGGATAAAATAAAGCTCCCAAAGGATGCTAGAAGGGCAAAAACCGTCAAATTCCTTAAATTAGAGCAGGTTGAGAAGCTTTTAATGACCCCTAATACTAAAAACAAGATTGGTTTAAGAAACAGGGCTATTTTAGAGACATTATTCTCAACCGGCCTAAGAATAGCTGAACTTGTGGCCCTTAATAAAGAACAATTCGCTAATATAAGAAATAAAAAGGATTTGGAGCTTTCAATTATAGGCAAAGGAGATGTTCCCCGAACAGTATATTTTTCAGAGCGTGCCTTATCTTGGGTTAAAAAATATTTGGAGACTCGCAAGGATAAGGAAAAAGCCCTATTTATTCATTATAGGGCTAGAAAAGACGTAGAATGCCGTTTAACAGCTCGTTCTATAGAAAGAATTGTTAAAAAATATGCAATCTTGGCTGGGGTGCCGATTTTTACTACTCCCCATACCATCCGCCATTCTTTTGCCACCGATCTCTTAGCGAAAGGCGTTGACTTAAGAACCATACAGGAATTCTTAGGCCACAAAAATATTGTTACCACTCAGATATATACCCATGTGACAAGTAAGCGCTTAAGAGACATCCATCGCAAATTTCATAGTGGAAAAAAATTAAAAGAATAAAAAAAACGGGGTTAATCCTCTCTATGGGCTAACCCCTTTTTGGGAATCTTTAAGGTACTGTCCTTAGCATCGCTAAACTGATAATTATATCAACAAGGTATTTCTCAACAATTCTTACAGGTACTAGTCCTTGGTCTCTTTTAGGGATATCTGGTACGAGAGGTATCAGAGTTGTGCCAGATACAGCATTACGGACAGTAGCATGGCCACACCATCGTATCGTCCACCGATCTTCGCCTTCGTGTACAAGAGTGACTGCGAACTTTTTATGAACCGTATCCACTGCTAACATATTCTCTTGAATTTCCATTTTCTCTTGAATCTCCATTTAGTCCTCACCTTTCATATTTAGATTATAGCAAATAATTTTCATTTGTCAATAGCACGCCAAGTGAAATATAAAAAACCGTTAGTTCCCTACTCTAACGGTTTTTCACTACCTAATAAATGTCGCACAATATTATCTAGAATCTGCCTCCTCCAACAATCTCAACTAATCTTCCATAACCCGTGAATATTGCAATAAGCCCTTGCGCCGACAATTTCCTTTCTGGTATAAAATTCTACTTCTGGCTTATCACCTGGCTTTAAAAACTTCCTGCCTCTTTTGCCATCTGCAGGAATAATTTCTATCCATTCAATATAATGATTTTCTTCCATTGGATGTTCTACCTCCCCTACTTTTATCTTCACCCCGTCTTTTCCTTGACATATGTTTGCCGGTAATTCTTCAATTACTGGCACATGTTTTTCAAGACCCTCATCTTTGTTTTTTTCTTCTAACAATTCCATTGGCTGACCACAACAAACAAGCTGCCCAGCACCCGTATGTAAAACCTCAACAATGTTTCCGCAGATATTACATTTGTAGATTTGATTTTGTTCTGTCATATTATTGCTTATTTTTTAACTTTAGTATTCTTCGCATTTGATTTGATAAAAATTTCTCGCGTGGTCGCAAGAGGGACATCTCTCTGGTGGTTCTGTTCCAAAATGAACATAACCGCATTCACGGCAGACCCACCAAACTTCTCTTTCTTTTTTGAATACAGTGCCAGCTTCCACTTCTTTTAAAAGTTTCTTATACCTTTCCTCGTGATGTTTTTCTGCTATAGCAATCGCCATTAATCTTTTAGCAATTTCAGGAAAACCTTCTTTTTCTGCCACATCAGCAAATTCTGGATACATCTGAGTATACTCGTAGTTCTCGCCAGCAATGGCAGATTTTAGATTATCAGCAGTATTGCCAAGTATTGTTGGAGCTACAGCTGTAACCTTAATCTCATCTAAACTTTCATTACTTTTCTTTTTCAGCTCATTTATATGTTCAAAAAGTCTTTTAGCGTGTTCTTTTTCATTCTCTGCTGTAATAAGAAAAATTTCTGCAATCTGTTCAAAGCCTTCTTTTTTAGCCACTTTTGCATAAAAAGTATATCTATTTCTTGCCTGACTTTCGCCAATAAATGCTTTAGTTAGATTTTCGATTGTGTTCTTCATAATCTTTTTTATCTTTTTTAATTTTAGTTTACGACCTTTCATTTCTATTCTACCAAAAAACCGCCTTCTTGGCGATTTTTTATTACCCAATCAAACGTCGCACAATATTAAAGGCTCTTGACTAATAGAAGACCTAAATTCAATGAACCTAATCTAAAATTTTGTTTTAGGTGCTTCCCTTTCTTCTACTTCTTCAATTTCAAAAAATTCAGTCTTTTTAAAGCCGAACAGCCTGGCTATTAAATTATAAGGAAACTGCTCTTGTCTAATATTGAAATCCCTGACATTGCCATTATAAAATCTTCGGGCTGCTTGAATTTTATTTTCCGTATCAGTTAAATCTCCCTGAAGTTTTTTGAAGTTCTCGGAAGCTTTCAATTCTGGATAATTTTCAGCCACCGCAAACAAAGTTTTTATAGCTCCGGTTAATCCTTTTTCTGCCCCACCTGCTTCAGCAGGAGTTTTAGCAGTCAACGCCCTTGCTCTGGCCTCGGTTACTTGTTCAAAAACTTTTCTTTCATGAGCTGCATATCCTTTAACCGTTTCTACTAAATTAGGAATAAGATTGTGTCTTCTTTTTAATTGAACATCAATATCAGCCCAAGCTGCTTTGGTTCTGTTTTTCAAACTAATCAAGCCATTATAAATGTAGATGGCTAAAACAACGATAGCAATGATAATCCAAATAGCAAAACACATAATTTTGAGTTAATAATATTAAGTTTTTACGATCGACCTTGCTTTAATTATATTAAAAATCATAATTTTCTTTATAGGTAAATCTATCCAGCGCCCCCTCCCCCACCTCCACCACCACCGCCAGCAGCGCCTCCGACACCACCTACTCCTCCTGTACCTGCTCCTCCGCCAAAAGTTCGGGAAATAGAAGATGTAAAAGAAGAAATGCTTGAAGAAAAAGAATTAAAAGATGCTGGAGCACCACCTTTACCACCCCCACCATATGCATAGACAACTGGCACATACCAATTTTGTTTTTGATAAGAAAAATCAGAAAATCTTTCTGCCCATTTCTTTTCTACACCAAGAATCAAAGCAAAAGGAAGATATTTGGAAAAAGTCTCTAATGTCTCGGCCCCAAGCCTAAACCTCTCAGCCGTTTGAAGATACTCTTTAAAACCCAGTAATTTCCATTTAGCTTCTAATCCTTTTTGAGTTAAGCTCGGCATATAGTGAGCGAAAATTAAGATAATCGTTGCTGAAATAATCAAACTTAATCCAAGAATTGAAATCTGAGCAAAATATCTCACAAGCCCTGTGCCTAAAAGAAAAGACAATATAAGCCAGCCGAAAAAAATGACTAAAGCCAGAAGGAAAATCTTATTAGAAGTTTTTCCATATTTTTTTCTGACATTAAGGATATTGCCCATAAAATAACCTGTTTCTCCAACTTCTTGATGAAGTGACTTTTCTATTCCGGGAATCTTCTTATAAAATTTATTTTTCAAATCATCGCTAGAAACCACATTTTTATTTTTAAAAATGTCTCTTATTATTTTTTGTTCAAAAAGTAAAAGGTCGCTTTCGTCTTTTAACTTCTCGAGAGTGTATTCTCGTGTCTTGAAAATAGAGAAACCTTTTTCTTTTTCTCTAATTCTCAAATAACCCCTGACAGCTAAATCAATAATTGTTGCTGTAATATCTTTCATGTGAACGGCCTGGTCAATCAATACTCCGAATACGGCAGGAGGTAAGTTTTCTGGAGGAGAGTATTGGGCTATAATAGTTTTGCCAATTTTAGGATCTTTACCCCTTTTTCTCCAAAGAATATACATTTTAACAAAAAAGGAAATTGGCAAAGCAAAAGCAATCAATAAGATTATCCAGTTAATTATCTGGTTGCGATAAAGAAAGGGTTTAGCAACTATTCCCTTGGGCCAAGTTACAACTATGGTCAAAAAATTATGCGGCATTATATTATATCCCCAAAATCTAACCGTTTGACTACCAATGACTTGATAATTACTACTTTCGGTTTTACTCCCCAATGGCCCAATAAATAATTTTTGCCCTATTTGTTCTCTTTCGATCCCCCTGGGTAAATGAACTACAACTTCGGCCTGCCTTACTTCAACTTCTCTGTCTTCAAAAATAGCATTCCAATAAAGCTCATCCCATTTCTCATAAAAACCTAGGCCACCATGAACTTTATACTTTATTGTCCAAGACCTTAACTCGTTATCAAACACTTTCCTGGGAAAGTTCCATTGAACACTCAATCTGTTTCTTTTGTAGGAGATTTTATACTCATTTTTATCTAATTTTTTCCCTTGGCCATCAAAAACCTCAATATCGGAAATGTGGTCTAAGTCCTTCAGTTCAATATCACGATAAAAATAACCGAAATCGCCCTTCAGGTTGTAGGTCTGTTTTTCCGTAACATCAAAAGTGCTATCTTGATTAATTTGGATATCTACCTCAATTGAGTGATAATAATAACTTTTATTTAAAGCAGCCTGGCAAAAATCATAACTTCCTACTTCTAAAAATAAGAGGGTAAAAAATATTAAAAAGAATAATCCTAAACTAAACTTCTTTAATTTTCCATTTATTTTAAACATACCTTTCAATAAAAAATGTTTATACATCAAATTATATCACGAAAAAAGCCCGAGAACAACCCCCGGGAAAACACATCCTCTACTCTATTAAGTTTGTTAAATTTTTAGAAATAAAAAAAGGAGGCACATAGCGATGTGCCTTTAAGGATGACTAAGTATATTAAGGTGCTATATCCCCATTCAGAAAAAAAGGGGAAGAGAGCTTTCTTTGGGATGGTGTTCTCACCCACCAAGAGGCCCCATGCGAAGAGTAGGCTCTCGGTAAACGCACGTGCAAACAGGGTTTCATACATGCAGAAAGGCCCAAAGAAAACCCTCTAATTTCTATCATTGCTTAAAATAATACTTCTGTCAAGTCAATAAAATCCACATGAGGAGAATTAAAAATAAAAAAATGCCCGGTAATGGACTTTTTAAAATCTCTTTTTAAATTAGAAGTAGTGAGGGGAGAAGTGAACTATGCGTATCGCTCCTGCTTCTCCCCCCTTTGGGTCAAAGATTTGCCCTCATTATTATTGGGCTCACCTCCTTTTTCCAACCGACAATGTGCTTCCTCGGCATATTCGCTAAAGAGGCGAAATTGCAAGCTAGAAAAAAGAGGGGAAGGAGAAATTGTTATTAATCAAAGTTTTGTAAAGTTCTTGGAATCATTTTTATTGGAATCGCTTTTATTGGAATCACTTTTACTTGGATTACTTCCAATGTTTTCTTTGCTGATGCTAATTCCTTTTCGATTAATGCCAACTCCTTTTCAGATTCATCAATCATCCCTCGCATTAATATTTCTGTGGCAATATACTGCCCAATGGTTATTTTCTTTATACCCTTTTTTTTCCACAATCTTACGATGGCTTTTGATAATCTTAATTTGGGTTTGTCAATATCTATTACTTCTCTTAGTGCCTGCCTTATTTCGCTTCCACTCAACTTTAGATGTTTCATAATATCTCCAAAAGTATTGTGTTCAGCACATATTTGCCTCGCACAATTATCGATCTCTTCTTTTTTTACCCCGATAGCCTCATGGGATGTCTCTTTCTCGTGTCTTATTTTGTCCAAGATTATAATTATATTTTTTTTCTTTTCCAATTTTTTTCGCCTCTGCAGACAAGAGACCAATGGTTCGATAAACTCACCACAAGTTTTTGATTTCCTCTCTGCAGAGGTGAATTTCTTCTCCTTCCCTTTTAATTTTGTTAAAGAGCTATTTAATAAAATTTAAGATTTTTTTCTGATAAATCTTGCCTGTCATACATTTTCTACGATCGTAGAAAACACGGTCCATTTTATAGCTACTCCTTTTTCCAGACCGCAATTTTCATTACGAGCTCGAAAAAAGAGAGGGAGGAAGAGGTTTATATCTCTTACGACGAGACAGACCAAGGTACTTCTTCATGAAAAACAAAGAGATGGATTATGACGGCAAGATTAGACATTAGAAAGTGTTGCTTTAAGGATTAACATTTTTTTAACTTCCTCTGGTATGGGCTTCTGTACTAGGGCATCGCAGAAGGGACATTTGTATCGGTAGACTTTGATAGTGATTATACCAGCTTCGTTACTAAAAGAAACATGTTGCTTGAACTCCATTTCGCAGTTTTTGCACTTCCTATCAAGTTCTATGGAGGGCATTTTTTATTCCTCTTTGGACGAGCGAGCTATCTACCACAATTGATAGACAATTCGCTCGCCTAAAATCCTTCCTTCCCCATAAATTTTATCAAAGAACTATCTCATTTTACATCTTAATTATACCATATACGTTTTAAATTTGTCAAGCCCTGGACAACAAAAACCCGAGGAAACTCTCGGGCTGATATTTACTGGGTTTTCATTCTATTTTTTTTCCTTAAATTGAAGTAATAAAAGAAAATATAAGAAATGCAATTATAACTAAAATACAAAATTTCAAACCTTCGTTTTCAGTACGGGTCAAATATTCAATCAGACTAACTAAGAAAACAATTATGAATGCTGTAATGAGAGTTATATATAAAATATTCATTAAGATGCTTTTTTAATAATTATTTTTCTATTTTTTCCTTTTCAACTCTTCGATATCGTATTTTAAATCTCTAATCTCGTTCCTAAGGCCCTCGATAGTCTCTTTAAGGTTATAAAGTATATCTCGAATTCTTTCTACCTCTCTTTTTATAGCATAAACTTCATTTCGAATTTCTTCTTTCATATTACTTTATAATATAATTTTTAACCTATAGCGTCTCCGCCAAATCTTCTTTTGCGTCGGGAAAATTCTTTCAGGACTTCATCTAAATCTTTTTTAGTAAAATCGGGCCAAAGTTTTTTTGAAAAATAGAGTTCTGAATAGGCTGCCTGCCAAAGTAAAAAATTAGATAATCTTTTTTCTCCTCCTGCTCGAATAACTAAATCGGGGGTTGGCAGACCGGTAGTTAAAAGAAAATTTTCAAATAAATTCTCAGTAATCTTTTTAGCTGGAACTTTTTCTTTAATGATTTTTTGAATTGCCTGTAAAATATCCCATCTTCCACCATAACTTACAGCTAGATTCAACCGGAGTTTTTTATTATTTCTGGTTAAGTTTTCAACTTGCTTTATTATTTTTTGCAAGGATTTTGGTAACCTTTCTTTCTGGCCAATTATCTTTATTTTTACTCCCTCTTTATGAAGTTTTCCTATATCTCCTTTATTTGATAAACCCTGCTCAAACAATCCCATCAAATAATTAACCTCTTTCTTTGACCTTTTCCAATTTTCGGTTGAAAAACCAAAGGCAGTTAAAATTTTCACTCCCCGGTCTCCACACCACCTGGCAAATTTCTTTAAATTTTTATAGCCCTGCTGATGTCCGGCCAAATTTGGCAATCCCTTTTTCCGAGCCCAGCGCCGATTACCATCGGGAAACAAAACTATGTGATAGGGAATTTTTTTAGATTTTTCCTTTTTTTTCATATCCTGGAGAGCTCGAGAACCTTTTATAAAGGGTCTCGAATATATACGCGAGGCCACGGGTTATAAGGTCCCGGGACTCGCGTATCCTTTCATTTTTGGCGGTTGGACACCTTTTTGAAAAAGGGGTCCATTGAGCAAACTTGTCTCTTTTATAATAATTGGCTCTTTCTCTTTTTGCCTGGCTACAATGAAACCGATAGCAAAAGAAAGTAAAGAAATTAAAATTACTCCGATTAACAATATTATATCATCCTGGTGGTCTTTGACAAATTGTTTTATTCTTGCTAACATGATTTAGGTTAGTAGCTTATTAGAAAAAGAATAATGTAAATCTCTAAAAAGCTAAGAAGCTACAATCTAACAAGCTAAAGATATGGCGAAGACTAAAGCAAAAGGATCAACAAGATTAGGAAGGGATTCTCGACCAAAATATTTAGGTGTTAAGCTTTTTGAAGGTCAAAAGGTTAAATCAGGAATGATAATTATCCGTCAGCGAGGTACTAAATTCCTTCCTGGAAAAAATGTCAAAAAAGGAAGAGATGATACCCTTTATGCTCTAAGAGAAGGGGTTGTTCGCTTTGGAACAAAAAGAAAAAGAAACTTTGACCACTCCCAACGCCTAGTAAAAATTGTAAATGTAGAATAAAAACTTAAAATTTTAATTTTTAAAAGCCGTAGAATTTTACGGTTTTTTCTTTTTTAAACAAGCTCTGACAAATTCTTTAAACAATGGGTGGGGTTTCAATGGTCTTGATTTGAATTCAGGATGAAATTGGGTTCCAACGAAAAAGGGGTGATTTTTCAATTCAATAATCTCAACTAAATCTCTTTCCGGGTTAACACCTGCCATTATCATTCCTCCTCTTTCTAAAGCCCCTCTAAATTCGTTATTTAGTTCGTAGCGGTGACGATGACGTTCTGAAATATAATTTTTTTTGCCATAAGCTTTCCAGCTCAAAGTATTCCTTTTTAACTTACATTTATATTCTCCTAATCTCATTGTCCCGCCATATTTTTTTTCTCTTAAAAGAGCTTTTTGTTCAGGCATAAAATCAATTACCCCCTGACAATTTTTACAAAATTCAGTAGAGTGAGCCCTCTTCCATCCTAAAACATTTCTGGCAAACTCAACCACTGCCAGTTGCATTCCCAGGCATAACCCTAAAAAGGGAATTTTTTGTTTTCGACAAAATTCAGTTGCCTTTATTTTCCCCTCCACTCCCCTACTCCCAAAACCTCCGGGAACAATTATACCGTCAAATTTTCTCAGTTCATTAACTGATTTCGGATTTTTTTCATAATTCTCAGCTGAAAGCCAGACTATCTCTGGTTTTCTTTTAAAAAACCAGGTGGCATGCTTTATTGCTTCAATTATCGAGATATAAGAATCCATTAAGGTAAAGCGACCAGTCTCAAAATATTTTCCAACCATACCAATTTTAACCAGCGATTTAGCGCCTTTTATTACTTTGACCAGCGCCCTCCAGTTTCTTAAACTACTCTTTCTTGATCTTTGACCAAATTTTTTTAAAATTTGATTACCTAAATTTTCCTTTTCAAAATTAAGAGGTATTTCATAAATTACTCTAATATCGGGAGCAGAAATAACATCCTCTTTAACTACATTACAAAAAATTGAAATCTTTCTTTTCCGCGGTTCATCCAAAGGAACCATAGACCTGGCCAAGATAATATCTGGTTGGATACCAGCTGTATTTAAGGTTCTCACTGCATGTTGGGTGGGCTTTGTTTTCATCTCCCCAATGATTTTTGGAATCGGTAAGTAACTAACCAAAATAAAAAGAACATCTTTAGGATGTCTCAACTTCATCATTCTGGCTGCCTCTAAAAAGAGCATATTTTGATACTCCCCTACTGTTCCTCCGATTTCAATTAAGACAAAATCGGCTTTTGTGTTTCTAGCTACCCGCAAGATCCTGGAGATCACCTCATTTGGAATATCAGGAACAACCTCAACGCAACGGCCACCGTATTCTAAATTTCTTTCCCGATTTATCACTGCTTGATAAACTCGACCGGTGGTAATGTAATTATCAGTAGTTAAATCCTCATCTAAAAATCTTTCATAATTCCCCATATCTTGATCACATTCTATTCCGTCCTTGGTGACAAAAACTTCCCCATGTTCAATAGGATTCATTGTTCCAGCATCAACATTGATATAGGGATCAATTTTAATGGCAGAAATCTTAAAATTCTTGCTCTGTAAAATTTTCCCAATTGAGGCAGTAGCCACTCCTTTACCAATACCAGACATGACCCCTCCGGCAACAAAAATATATTTTGGCATTTTGGAAAGTTCGAAAACCTTTTTTAAAAGGTTTTCGAATGTATGCCTTTGGCTACGGGTTATAAAATCCCGAGCCGAAGGTAACCTTTAATTTTTTGGAGCTTTTTACACCCTTTTTCTAAAAAAGGGGTCCAAATGATTTATTTTTCCTCGATAACTATTATTCTTATTTCCGCCTCTAAATTATGTTCAAAATGAATTTTAACCGGGAACTCTCCCAATTCTTTAATTGGTTGCGGTAAATCAATCTGGCTCTTTTTAATTTTAAATCCTAATTCTTTTAATTTTTCTGAAATTTTTTGGACATTAATTGACTCAAAAAGCTGACCTTCTGGGCCAATTTTAACAGGAATTATAACCTCCCGGCCATCAATGGTAGAAACAAAATCTTGGATCTTCTTTAATTCTTCTTCGGCTTTTTTTAATTCAATCTCTTTTTGAGTTTTAAGCCATTTTAAGGCCTCTCTTGTTGCCTGCTTTACTAATCCTTTAGGAATCAAAAAGTTTCGGGCATAACCATCCTTTACTTCTTTAATTTCATACTTTTTGCCGAGATTTTCAATATTTTTAAGAAGAATTACCCGCATATTAGATTATTTTATTATAAATCTTTAATTATTTCAATCGCTTTATTTAGTTGTGGATCGCATCCGTCGCTCCGCTCTCTCTCGCTTCGCTCGAGCGCCCCCTTTGGGGCTTCGCTTCGCTCCTTAGAAACCCTCGGTTTCTAACGCTCGACCTTCGGCCTCCCTGTTTTCCTACACGGGAGGATACCCAATCCTCCCGACCCCTCCTGTGAGATCGCGATCCACAATTATAATTGCTTAACTACTTCAATTGCTTTACCTAGTTGTGGATCGCGATCTTCCTCATAGTCCTCGAGAGTCATCTCCACTTCTATATCGGGTTCAAGCCCCTGGTCAGTAATGAGCTCGCCTTTTGGGGTCAACCATTTGGCTACTGTAATTTTTAAAGAAGAGCCTCCTTTTAATTCTTCCAGTTCCTGGATAGAGCCTTTACCAAAAGAAGTTTCCCCAATTATTTTTATGCCTCGATTATCTCGTAGCGCACCAGCTAAAATTTCTGATCCCGAAGCCGACCCCTGATTAATTAAGATAACGGTTGGATGGGGTAAAAGCCAGGAATTCCCTCCGGCTTTATATTCCTTTTTCTCTTTACCAACACCGAAATCTTCAATTACCACTACATCTCCTCTTTCTAAAAACCAACCGGCAATATCCTGGGCCACCTCCAAATAGCCCCCGGGATTATTCCTTAAATCCAAAATTATCTTTTTTGCTGGACTATCTAAAATCTCAATAGCTGCCTTCTTAAAATCTAAACTTGCCTTTTCAGAAAACTGATAGATTTCTAAGTGGGCAATATCTCCTTCAATTAATTCCCATTTTAAAGAAGGAATTTCAATTACTGCTCTCACAATTTTAATTTCCTTTGGTTCTTCCCAACCTTCCCGAAAAATTGTTAAGGTAACCTCAGTTCCCTCTGGGCCCCTAATGAGTGAAACTGCCTCATTAATTGTTAAATCAGCAGTTAAAATATCTTCAACTTTTAAAATTTTATCGCCCGATCTCAAACCAGCCTTTTGAGCCGGTGTTCCTTTCAATGGAGCGATTATTAAAAGTTGACCTTTTTTAATTCCGATTTCAGCCCCAATTCCTTCAAAAACCCCTTTGACTTCCTCAATAAATTTTTCTGTTTCTTCAGGATCCAAAAAAATAGTATAGGGATCATCTAGAGACCTTACCATTCCCGAAATTGCCCCATAAATCATTTGCTGAATATCAAACTTCTGAGGCTCAGCAAATTTCTCTTCCAAAACTTCCCAGGCCTCCCAGAAAAGAGAAAAATCAAGTTCTTCGGGTGGACAAACTGGACAAACCACCTGTAATTCTCCAAATAAAAAACCTAAGCCAAAACTCACTAAGATTCCGACCACTAAAAAAACAAAAATTATTCTTTTCTTACTAAAAATTGGCATATTAGATTTTTATAGCAGAAATTAATTAGAAAGTCTAATCTCCATAAAATTATTGTAAACCCAGTATGACAACTCTAACAAGGTTTTCTTTCAGAAAACCTTATATTTGCGGAGTAAGTCAGAGTTGCACTACTGGGTAAATAAAAACTGAGCTAGTTTTAAGATAAGCTCAGTTGAGAAAAGTAGAAGACTGAGGAGTGCTGGAGTAAAATTTTGGATATTATCTAAGGGAATTGATAATTTTCTCTGCAATTGCAATGGCTATTGCTTTCTGGGTTTCTTTAGTTTGCGCCCCTATGTGAGGGGTACAAACTACATTTGGTAATTTTACTAATTCTGAATTTTCGGGCGGTTCAACTTCGTAAACATCTAATGCCGCTCCTCTCAGTTTTCCGGATTTTAGCGCTTGTAAAAGAGCCTTTTCATCCACAACTGAACCTCTAGATGTGTTGATTAAGCAAGCTCCCTTTTTCATAAATTGAAACTCCTTTGTCCCAATCATGTGAAAGGTTTGCTCGGTTAATGGAACATGTAGCGTGATTACATCGCTTCTTTGTAATGATTCTTTGAGTGGAACGAATTCTGCTTCAAGTTCTTTTAGTAACTCTGGGCTCGGCGGATTCCGTTTTGTAATAAGTATTTTCATTCTTAAAGCTTTCGCTATCTCAGCTACTCTCTTGCCAACGTTTCCCAAGCCTATTATGCCAAGAGTTTTATCTTTCAGCTGCCAACCCATCAGTTCCTCCTTAATCCACTTTCCCTCCTTTATGGCCCGGTCAGCAGATGGGATATTTCGCGCTAACGAAATCATCAATCCTATTGTTAGTTCGGCAGCGGCTTGGGCAATGGCTTCTGACGTATTTAAAACAATGATTCTTCTTTTTTTCGCAGCCTCCATATCAATGTTGTCTAAGCCTCCACCAGCCCGACCTATAACTTTTAGTTGCCATCCAGCTTTAATGATTTCCTTTGTAATTTTGGTCCGACTTCGCACGATTAGTGCATCGTAGCCTGAAACTACTTTTTTTAACTGCTCAGAGGAAATCGTAGGGTTTAGGTCAACTTCGAAACCTGCTTTTTGCAACCTTTCTATCCCTGCCTTATGAATTGGGTCACAGATAAGAACCTTCAATATTTTTCACCTTCTTTAAAAAAGAACTATTTTGATTATAGCATTACTCAAAATTTTTTCAATATTTAGTTGGTTAGTTATTTCACGAGCTTAAAATAAAAAACGCCAGAAAATGGCGCTTTATTATAGAAAAAAAGGGGGGATTGAAGTGTTTTATCTTCGGGGGCTTGAATTTTTATGACGGCGGTGTCCATGGTGGGGCTACATAGCCAAACTGTTTTGCTATGACTACTACATCGAAGATGTCGATTATCTGGTCCTGTTTTAGGTCAGCTCTAGAGTTCCATTCTGGACGTGACTCGCCTGGTAGATAGTATGATCCGAAGGCCTTCGCCATGACGACTATATCGAAGATGTCCACAGATCCGTCCGAGTTTAAGTCCTCTGCAGGAAGGTCCTCTTTCCACATTGGATAGAAGTCGATGCCTGGATATAATGGGTCGTGGTCCCATCCTTGAACCCAGTCCCTCTCCCAGTGACGATCCAAAGGGTTGTCCAACGGAACGCTTGGACAATCCTCAATGTAGATTTCTTGAAGTTCAGAGTAGATTGCTTTTCTTATTTCTAGATCCGTTTCCATTTCTCCCTTTTCGACCAGTTCGTCAACGACAGAATTGTTGTATCCTTGCAATACTGCGAAAGTTCCATAGCTGTACATAAACGGGGAGATGAAGTTATGTGGATCTGTAGAGCCAGCGAACATATTAGTAAACCAAACCGGTAACTCCGTAAAGTCATTCGATACTTCCACAACATCGATGTGAAATTTCGGGTTTAGGCTCTCAATGTTCATCTCCAGAAATTGGCACGCCATCCCCATCTCTATGTTTCCCAGCTCGTAACAGATGGCCATTGTGAAGCCGTTGGCCCACAGTTGTCCACCCCAAGCACTTCTGAAGTGTTCTTCTGCTTTGGCAAAGTCAAGATAGTATCCGAATTGACTCAGACCCTGATCATAACCAAGTATCTCTGGTATTATGGGTGTAACTATCTGATACGCTTCTCTCATGCACACTTCTTCGATGAACATATCGTAGTCAAAGCTGTAGGCAAAGGCCTTCCTAACGTCAATGTCGCTAAAGAAATCCGGTGGAATTCCTGATTCATCTAATGTGCCTGGAGATAATCCTCCTGGTACACCCATGTATGGACTCGTCGTCGATATCTTGAAGTTGAAGAACATGGCATCAACAGAGAATGTAGGTAGAGGATAGACGCAACGTATCCCTGGTTGTCCAAAAAGTTCTTCGGCATACATCCTTGGAACATCTATTATATCAAGGTCGCCAGCTAAGAACATTAGTTTTCTTGTGGACCATTCTGGGATTATCTCACCTTCAATCACATTGCAATAACCCCGAGAATCCTCAGCCGGCCACCCAGAATGATAGGCTTCGAATTTTTTCAATCTCCATCTTATTCCTGGTTCCCAGAAGTCTAATTCCCAGGGACCAGTTCCATTCATTTTAGGGTCGTCGGGCTCTTCTGGTTTTGGTTCTTCAGGCTTACTAAGGTTATAATCAAGGGGCGATTTCTTGTCCTTTAACAAGTTACCGTATTTTTTGACCCATTCGGTTATTTTTTTTGGGTCAACTCCAAGCCCAGGGAACTCTCCGCTCTGTTTTAGTAACCAACTCTTAGGCATTATCGACGCGCTTCTGTGTTTCAACAGACGATGAAACGTCTTTGTCAAAGTATACATCTTCTTCTTAAAGTGAAAAATGATGCGGTTCTCTTTAACTTTTATTGCTTCATTTATTAATTCTAAGATTTTCTTCGCTTTTTCTTCATCTTTCAAATCATCAAGAGAGAGCTGTTTCTTATCAAAGAACTGTAAGAGCTGTTCCTTATCAATCAGAAGATCAAGAAGATTTGCTGCTGTATTATGACCTTCTATCGCCAGTCCCATTATCATTAACCTGGCTAAGGAGTGCTTTACGTCCTCTGCGGTCAGAGTTTCTTCGCCGTGAAATTTAACGTCTTTTTTTATTTCTACCATGGCCTTCTGATTATCTTTGGACCACTCGAGACCATCTTTTGTAATAAGTGCGTATTTTTTCTTTCTTTTACTTAACAATGTTTCATAGACATTGGATACAAGGTCGCTTTCTTGTTTAAGGTCAAGGGCCGGATCACAGGTTTTAGGGTCGCTCCTGCCTACTTTTACTTTCTCCTTGTTTTTCTGCGCTTGAACTGAAACTTCGAATTGAAGACAGATCGAAAGCAGTAGCATCAAAGCCAAAGCCAACATTATAGCTTTTTTGTTCGTTACTTTTTCCTCCTTTTCTATTTATTTTGTCAAATAGCCAATTACTTTCTTACCATTTTCAAGAAAAAAAGTCAATATTTTATCAATTCGAATTAGCAAAACCTCGCTCAAAGCGAGGTTTTTAGCTTGTGCCCCCACCCCGACTTGAACGGAGATTTACTGCTTAAAAGGCAGTTACTCTACCATTGAGTTATGGGGGCTTAGTCGCTCCGCTCCCTCTCGCTCGCTTTACTTGCTCGAGCGCTCGCCTTCGGCTCGCTTCGCTTCGCTCCTGGACCCCTTTCTTCAAAAGAAAGGTGTCCAACCTCCAAAGAAATATAAGGTAAAAATTATTTTAGATGAACTTGCTGTCATTCTCTTCCTAAGAGGACTTTTTTATTGCTTCGCTTATTATTCTTACTACTTCCTCGCCTATTCTTTCTTGAGCTTCTTTAGTAGAAGCGCCAATATGCGGGGTAAAAGTTAAATTCGTTAGTTTAATTAATTCTGAAACTTTTAGTGGTTCAACCTCAAATACATCAAGACCTGCACCTGCAATTTCTTTGTTTTTTAAAGCGTCGATTAAAGCGTTTTCGTCGACAACACAACCTCTAGCTGCATTTATTAGGATAGCAGTAGATTTCATCTTTGAAAATTCATTCTTACTAATCATATGTCTAGTCTCATCGGTTAAGGGCGTGTGAACAGAAACATAATCCGATTTCCGCAAAAGTTCATCAAGAGTCACCATCTCTATCTGTTCCACTTTAGTATATGGGTCATATCCAATCACCCTCATACCCAGTCCTTTTCCAAGTTGTGCTAATTCTCTGCCAATTCTCCCTAATCCTATGATTCCTAATATTTTCCCGTATAACTCTTGCCCTTTTAGTTCTTTCTTTTCCCATTTTCCTTTTTTTATCCCGGTAGTACCCCTGACAATATGTCTGGACAGAGCGAACATATGAGCTAAAGCTAATTCGGCAACAGAAATAGATGAGGCGGCAGGAGTGTTAAACACCTTTATCCCTCTCTTTTTAGCATGAGCAACATCTATATTATCAAGGCCGACCCCACCCCTTATTATCAGTTTCATATTATCCATCTTGTCTATCATATTCTTTTGAACCTTTGTCGCACCCCTGACAACCATAAAATCATAACCTTCTACCTTATCTGTTAATTCCTCTTTTGGCAACGACGAAAAGTCAGAAACCTCCAAGCCTAATTTTTTTAATTTCTCTATAGCGCTCTTAATTATGGAATCTGCTATCAATACTTTCATATTTAATCTAAATTTTTTAGCATCTCTTTTGCTATCTTAACGCTCTGGCCTAATTTTATTGGATATCCTAAATCCTTCAAAGAAAATTCAAGGGCTGATATGGCGGTTATAATATCAAATCGTCCTACATATCCCAGGTGGGCTATACGGATAACCTTGCCCTTTAAATGTGCCTGTCCACCAGCAACCTGAACTCCATATTTTTTATCAAGGGTATCTTTTAAGGTAGCTCCGTCAATTCCTTGAGGAACCTTTATTACAGTTAGAGCAGACGCAGGATTCTTTGAAAAAAGTTCTAATCCTAAGGCCTTGACTGCTTCTCTGGTGGCCTCGGCAAGTTTTTGGTGCCTTAAAAGTACTTTGCCTATGCCTTCTTTTTTTATTCTTGAAAGCGATTTATCCAAGGCCCTTATAATAGATATTCCAGGAGTAAATTTTGTTGGAAGTTTCTTTTCAAATGCTTTTAAGTATTCCTTGAAGTCAAAATAATACTTTGGACATTTTGAACTACCTGCAAATTTCCAGGCCTTCTCTGATATACTGACAAATGCAAGTCCGGGTGGAAGCATAAGACCTTTTTGAGAAGCCGATACACAGATGTCAACGCCCCAATTATCAGTTTGGATATCGCAAGCCCCGAGCCCAGATATTGCATCCACCACCAGGATGGTTCCTGGTCTATTACGAACAATTTCTCCATATTTCTCAATAGGAAATAATGTTCCGGTTGATGTTTCACAAAGGGTTGCAAAAACAACCTTTATATCCGGATATTTGTCAAGTAAATTTTTTACCTTCTCTGGTTTTACATAATCTCCCCACTCAACATCCAAACTTATTACTTCAATTCCAAATGCCTTGCATATTTCTACCCACCTCTCACCGAACTTACCACCCATTATACATAATGCCTTATCTCCAGGAGAAAGGGTGTTTACGACCGCACCTTCCATAGCCCCTGTCCCAGATGAGAGAAAAGTAAGGATTATATTTTTAGTTTTAAATACGGTTTTCAAATCCTCGCTTATTCTCTCAAATATCTCCAAAAACTCTTTTGTCCGGTGATGAATAATAGGCTGGGCTTCAGCAAGCCTAACATCATCTGGTATAGGGGTTGGTCCTGGAGTAAGAAGATATCTTTTTTTCATATATTAATTAAAATAAAAAAAATCAAATAATTGTTAAATCTTAAAAGGCATTAAGAGAAATAATTAAAATTATATTCCTTCTTTTTTTAATTTTTCTAATAGTTCTTTTTGTTTCTTTGTTAATCTCCTTGGGGTCTTAACAAGCAACTCCACATAAAGGTTTCCTCTGCCATGACCTGAAAAACGAGGAATTCCTTTTTTTGAAATTCGCAAAATCTTTCCTGATTCAGCCCCCCGGGGAATTTTTAATAAAATTTTCTTTCTTTCTAAAGTTTCAATTTCGATTTCATCTCCTAAAGCGACCTGAGAAAAAGAAATTGGAACTTTAATATAAAGATCATCACCCCTTCTTTTAAAAATTGGATGTTCTTTAATAGAAATCCTAACGTATAAATCCCCCGGTCTTCCTCCTCTTTTACCGGCATTACCCTTTCCCTCAACTTTTATTATCTGGCTTGAATCAACTCCAGCCGGAATAAAAAATTTAATATCTCCTTCCCCTCTTATCCTTCCTTCTCCTTTACAAACATTACAAGGAGTCTCTGGTCTTTGACCTTCTCCTTTACATTCAGGACAAATAATAAATCTAGTAAAAGATCCAAAAAATGTTCTTTTGACTTGCTGAACTTGACCTGTTCCTCGACAAGAAAAACATTCCTTGATTTTAGTCCCTGGCTCTCCCCCTTTACCCTGACAACGAGAGCATAAAATCATTTTAGTTAAAGAAATTTGTTTTTCCTGATTCTTTAAAGTTTCTTCTAAGGGAATTTCAAGAATAATTTTAATATCCCTTCCTCTTTTTAAATCTTTTTTTCTTGTTGGAGCACCGAACCCAAAAATTTCCTCAACCATTTCGCTTAAATCTCCGAGGTCTCCAAAATCAAACCCCCAGCCAGAGGCTGGTCCGCCTTGGGCGGAAAAATCCCCCTTAGGTCTTCCCCAGGCCCAGGTAAAATCAAAACCTGGCCCAAATCCTTTTCCTTCGAAAACTCGACCAAATCTGTCATACTGGGTTCTTTTTTCTCTATCTGAAAGAATCTGGTAGGCCTCATTTATTTCTTTGAAACGCTTCCCATCCCCTCCTTTATCTGGATGATATTTATGAGCCAACTTATAATAGGCCTTCTTGATTTCTTCTGGCGAGGCTTTACGAGAAACACCCAAAATTTTGTAATAATCCTTTTGCATTTTAAAATGAGTTTATTTTTCTTTAAATTCTCCTTCCTCAGCTGTAGGTTCATCTTCTTTTGGTTTTTCTTTCGGTTTTTCAGGGCTGGCTTTTTTGTACATCTCAGCTCCAATTTTTTGAATTGCCTGAGATAATTCTTGGGTCTTATTTTTTATTTCCTCTATATTATCACCTTCTTTTACTCCTTTCAAATCTTTAACTTTTTCCTCAACTTCCTTTTTTGTCTCTGAAGAAATTTTATCTCCGGCCTCTTTCAGGGTCCTTTCGGTGGTATAGATTAAATTATCAGCCAAGTTTTTAGCTTCGCTTAATTCTCGCTTTTTACGATCTTCTTTTGCATGTAATTCTGCTTCTTTTTTCATTTTCTCTATCTCTTCTTTTGATAAACCTATTGATCCCTCAATTCTAATCGACTGAGAGCGAGAGGTTCCCTTATCTTTGGCTGTAACAGTTAAAATTCCATTAGCATCAATATCAAATTTCACTTCAACTTGGGGAATTCCTCTTGGAGCAGGCGGAATTCCATCTAAAATAAACCTTCCCAATGACCTATTATTAGTTGCCATTGACCTTTCCCCTTGCAAAACATTTACTTCAACCGATGTCTGACTATCAGCTGCAGTTGAAAATATTTGAGTTTTTGCTGTAGGAATAGTGGTATTTTTGGAAATCATGGCTGTATTTATTCCACCCAAGGTCTCAATTCCAAGAGAAAGCGGTAAAACATCCAACAAAAGAACACTCTTTATTTCTCCTTCTGGCGCTCTTCCCTCTTCCTTTGCTCTCAAAATCTCTCCCTGAATAGCTGCTCCCATTGCCACTACTTCTTCAGGATTAATAGTTTTGTTAGGCTCTTTGCCAAAAAAATTCTTAACCGCCTCTCTAACAGCTGGAGTTAAAGTTGTACCTCCAACCAAAATAACTTCATCGATGTCGTCTTTACTTAATTTTGCCTCTTTTAAGGTTTTTTTCACTCTTTCAATTGATCTTTCAACCAAATCTCGGGTCTGGTTCTCCAGCTGAGCCCTTTTCAATTTATAATACAAATGCTTTGGCCCCGAAGTATCTGAGGAAATAAATGGGAGGTTAATTTCTGTTTCTATTGCCGAAGATAATTCTATTTTCGCATTTTCGGCTGCCTCTTTTAATCTTTGTAAAGCCAAGGGGTCTTTTGATAAATCAATTCCTTGATCTTTTTTAAATTGCCCAACTATCCAGTCAATTATTCTCTGGTCAAAGTCATTTCCCCCTAAATGAGCCTCTCCGCCGGTAGCTAAAACTTCAACTGTATCTGGAGCCACATTCAAAATTGTCACATCAAAAGTTCCTCCTCCAAAGTCATAAACAACAACTTTTTCTGGCTTTTTCTTTCCCAATCCATAAGTCAGAGCAGCTGCCGTAGGCTCATTAATAACTCTCAAAACTTTAAATCCGGCAATTTCTCCGGCTGTTTTAGTTGTTTTTCTTTGGGAGTCATCGAAATTTGCTGGACAAGTAATAACAGCTGTTTCCACTTTCTCGCCTAATTTTTCTTCTGCATCTAATTTTATTTTTTGTAAAATCATTGAGGAAATTTCAATCGCTGTGTGCCATTTATCACCCATTTTTATCTCAACCCCACCATCTGCCCTTGCTCTTGTCTCGTAGGGTAAGCGTTTTAGCTCTTTTTGAACTTCGGGGTCAGAGTGTCTTCTACCAATAAACCTTTTTACTGCGAAAATAGTATTTTTGGGATTGGTAATTGCTTGCCTTTTGGCTAAAATCCCAACAAGCCTTTCTCCATTTTTTGCCAATGCCACAATTGAGGGTATCAGAATTGAACCCTCTCTACTTTCTATACATTTTGGCTCACCTGCTAAGATGGTGGCCATCTTTGAAATTGAGGTCCCTAAATCAATACCTAGTACTTTACTCATAGTTAGTTCGCGGCACGACTCGCTCACTTTGTTCGCTCGTCTAACACCGCTCTTTAAAAACCCTAGGACGGAAGTTTCCGCAGAGCTAAGAACTCTCGCGTCCCTTCGGTTTTTAATATTTTCCTATACGGGAGAGCCGGAAGGTTCTCCCAGACGGGGCTTTCCGACTCAACCCGCTTCGCAGGTTTCGCGGAGAAGCCTCGCGTCTTGGCCGACCCCCTTCCGATATGGGGGTGTTAAATTTTAATTCGACCTTTGAAATTATTTATTAATCAAATCAACAGCGTAGTTAGTAGGTCTACAAATTCCCATATTTGCTGGAATATCAAACTTTTTTCCACTAGGTAACGAAGCCCGTTGAGATATCCTACCACTTGTTACCCCTATAACTTTTCCGCTATCCAGGGAAAATACTGGTGAACCACTTGAGCCTTTATTAATGTGAGTATCGATCATAAAGAAATGTAGCGAGCCATCTTTGCCACGTCTCTTCACTGAACTAATAATACAGTGGTTTGTGTTCATTGTAATCCCAAATTTCATACCTAATAGTACTGTAGCCAAAGGATATCCTATAAAAACAACCTCATCCCCTTCTTTAACTGATTCTGAATCACCGAATCCTTCAATTGTTTCAAAATTATTCTTATCGGAAATTATTTGCATTAAAGCTAAATCGTTCTCTTCGTCTTTGTCTAATAATTTCACTTTGTATCTGTCATAATGCGTTATCCCTTTTTCATCGGTTTTACCCGGCACTGAAACCTCCAGATAACGAAGTTCGTTTTCAGGAATGTTTTTATATACATGCCAACAAGTTAAAAATTTACCATCATGAGAAACTATAAAACCAGTCCCTCTAATACTTACTTTGCCTTGATTTTTCTCTCCAGGTATATAGAGGGCCACTAAAATAATTGGTTTTTTATTTTGTTCTATAATTTGACTGATTTTCATATTATTTACATTATTATTGATTATTTTTTATATCTTCAGGGAAATTTTTTATTTTTTTTGTAATGGATGTTCCCTCAGTGAAAATAAAATAATTATACGTACGATATTCGACTTTTGATTCAGATCTCGATTCAGCTTTCGAAGTGGAATTTGATTGGGGGCTATCTTTTTTAAATAATCTTTTAAAGAAAGTTATTGTCCTTGGCTCTACAAGTATAACTAACAAAATACATAAACCTCCGACGAAAAGATAGGTATAACGATTCCATTCTGAAAATTTAAAATTATTAGTTATTACAACTTTTAGCAAAATCATCCCTATTATTAAAAATGCGATTATTCTTCCTATGATTTTCATTTATTTAACTATTTTTACCTTAGCTGGTCTCAAGACCTTGCCGTGTAACAAATAGCCTTTTTGAACTTCTTCAATGACAATTCCTGAATCTTTGTCTTTTATTTCAACTTCTTCAACTATTTCCTGGAAATTTGGGTCAAATTTTTGCCCAATTGTTTTTATTTCTTCTACTCCCTGACTTTTTAAAAAATCTTTAATTTGGGCCTTAATTTGCAATAATCCT
The DNA here is from genome assembly GCA_020148145.1 of Patescibacteria group bacterium. Taxonomy (NCBI): domain Bacteria; species Patescibacteria group bacterium. Next base: position 66,915 of record JAHCRE010000011.1, read on the forward strand.
TTTACATTCTCATCATTTTTTAAATTTGCCGGTATCTTTTTTTCAACTATTTCAAAATTATCTAAAATTGACAGGATTTTTAAAATTAAATCTATATTGGTATATTTTAACATTTCTGAAACTCTCTCTATCTCTTCTTTTTTGTAATTCAAAAAGTCAGCCCTAGTTCTCTGCCAACTAGCTAAATATTCATTTTTTAATTTTTGACATTCTTTAAGCTGTTTTTTAAAATCTTCAATATTTAACCTCTTTTTTTCTTTATTTTTAACGCCTAGTTTCTTCTTTTCCTCTTTCATATTCCGTAATTTATAATTCAGATAGAACTATAAAATTAATTGTAATACATTTTCTACAATCGTAGAATTTATACTACATTAATATTCTGCCAATATTTTCATTAATGAGTTAATCAAGCCAATGTTTTTCTGATAAGCCATTCTTTTTGGGCCCAAAATTGCTAAGGTTGCCTTTTTTCTTTTGGGAAATTTACTTTGAGAAATTATTAAACTAAAATCTTTTGATTTTGGGATTGGATTTTCTTTACCAATATAAACTTTTATTTTAGGCAGGTGTCTATTTTCGAAAATAAAATCCTCAATGTTCTTTTCAAAACTCTCAACCATTTCCAAAAAATTTTTAACATATTCAATATTTTCAAATTCAGGCTCATCGAAAGTTTCTTGCCAACCTTCTTTCCAAAAGATTTTCTCATCAAAAAGATAAGAAAGGGCTAAATTGGAAGAAAGGGAGGCTAAAATTTTGGTAATTTCCCGAGAAAACTTCAGAGAATCTTCAATTTGGCGTTCTATTCTTTTAATTTCTTTAAAAAATTCTTTATCAGAAAATTCTAAAAATTCTTCTTTAAATAAACGATCAACAAAAAATCTAAAACCTTTATCAGTAGGGATTCTACCAGCTGAAGTATGAGGTTGATACAAAAATCCAAGATCAGTTAATTTTTGCATCTCGATTCTAATTGTTGCCGGAGAAATCCTAAAATCATACTTTCTCTCTAAAAGTTCAGAGCTAATGGGTTTTGCTAAATCGATATAATCATTGACTACACTATTTAATATTTGTTCTTGGCGCTCAGTTATTTTCATGTATCCATTATAGCAAACCAAAATTAGCGGTCAAGACCCGAGAGTGATAATTCGGGTATGAAAAAAAGAGGAAGCTAGTTAAGTATTTTTTGATACTTTTTAGGCTTCCTTTTTAGAAGACTTCGACAAGAGATGAAATCCGTGCTACTATAACTCCATTTTTATAGAGAAAAATATCTTTCAAAGTGATCTCAACTTTATCACCTTCAACAGGAGGAAGCTTCGTTGGGGAGCAGCCTGAACGACCGGTTACTTTTTGTAGTACAAACTTTTCTTCCATCTTGTCGATTTTATAGATCGAACTTTCTGTCATAAAGAGCAATTTTTCATCTCCTTTATTCAATTTTCAAACTCTTTAATTATAGCATCTATAAAAAATTTGTCAAGAACTGAGGAGGTATATTTTTTAAATTGAATCTGCTAAAATAGTTTAATGGATAAAAGGACTCTGATTTTATTAATTATTATCCTTATTATTGCTGCCTTTTTTAGACTATGGCAGTTAAATTCAATTCCGCCAGGACTTTATCCTGATGTGGCAATAAATGGAAATGAAGCCTTAACTGCTCTGAAAACTGGGAATTTTAAAGTCTTTTATCCTGAAAATAATGGCCGAGAAGGCCTTTTTATTAATTTAATTTCCTTATCTTTTTCAATTTTTGGAGTGAAAATCTGGTCAATAAAAATAGTAGCTGCAATAATCGGTATTTTCACTGTCTTTGGATTTTATTTATTAGTAAAAGAGTTATTCGCTCAAACTCCAAACTCCAGGCTCCAGGCTACAAATATTGCTCTTTTGACCAGTTTCTTTTTGGCTACTTCTTTCTGGCACACTAATTTTTCTAGGATTGGCTTTCGGGCAATCTTACTTCCTTTTATCTTAGTTTTTTCTTTTTATTTTCTATTAAGAGGCCTTCGCCGAAGAAAGATTTTGGATTTTATAATTTCGGGGATATTCTTTGGTTTAGGTTTTTATACTTATATTTCTTTTAGATTCGCTGTCTTAATTCTTCTGGTTATTTTAATTCCTTTTTGGTTTATTTACAGAAAAGAGGGGCAATCAAAAAAAATTCTGTTTTTTGTCTGCTGTTTTTTGTTTTCTGTTTTTATTACAGCTTTACCAATTGGAATTTATTTTTTAAAAAATCCCCAATACTTTATTTCCCGGGCCGCTCCTATTTCGATATTTGCCACTGAAAATCCTATCAAAGCCTTTAGTGTAAGTCTTATTCAACATCTGGCAATGTTTAATTTTTATGGCGATTCAAATTGGCGTCACAATTTTTCAGGTTCACCGATGCTCCCTTGGCCATTGGGGATTTTATTTTTAATTGGAATTGCTATTTCATTCAAAGAATGTATATCGTCAACAAAAAATAAAAACTGGGTACTGGTCACTGATTACTGGTTACTACTGTCCTGGTTCTTTATCCTACTCTTACCAGGTATTTTAACTTTCGAAGGAGTCCCCCACTCTCTAAGAGTAATTGGCATAATTCCAGTAGTTTATGTTTTTGTTGGGCTAGCTAGCTGGAAAATTTACCAATTTTTTGAGAAAAATACTAAAAGAAAAAAAATGTTATTTTTCGCCTGTCTTTTATTCCTTATTGCTATCTCTTATTCTGAATTTAATAAATACTTTTTTGATTGGGGAAAAAGCCCAGAAGTTGAAGGAGCTTTTACAAAAAGATTTGCTGAAATTGGTTATTTTTTAAATTCTTTACCGAAAGAAGCAAAAAAATATGTAATTGTTAATGAGCCAGGAGTTTCTGTTCCTTGGCCAGATGGCATTCCGATGCCAGCTCAGACCATCATGTTCATTGAGAATATAAAATATGATTCCCCTCAATCAACTTATCTATTGCCAGAAGACTTAGATCAGATTAAGATAGATAAAAAAACAGTAATTGTCCCGATGAAATACGACCAGAATATATTTGGTGAATTTTCAAAAAGATTCCCTGGAGGAAAAATAGAAGAAAAAGAAGGATTTTTTGTATATAAAATTAATTTTTAACTAAATATGTCTAATCGCCTCACCAATTTTATTGCCGCTCTTTTGTTAATATTTGTGTTCTTCATAACTATTTTCAGTATGAAAGATGATTCTGCCACCATGGATGAGGTTGCCCATTTACCATCGGGTTACTCATATCTGACCCAAAAGGATATGAGATTAAATCCTGAGCATCCTCCCTTAATAAAAGATTTATCTGCCCTTCCCCTGCTTTTTATCAAAGGTATAAATTTTCCACAAGATATTAAAAACTGGAAAGAAGATATTAATGGCCAATGGGGATTTGGCTATCACTTTTTATATAAAACTGGTAATCCGGCAGACCAAATGATTTTTTGGGGAAGAATTCCAATGATTTTAATCTTAATTTTACTTGGATTTTATATTTTTTTATGGACAAAAGAGCTTTTTGGTAATAAAGCTGCTCTGATATCTCTATTTTTATTTTCTTTTTCACCGACTTTTCTTGCCCACGGAAAATTAGTAACCACTGATGTTGGAGCGGCAGCCGGAGTATTCATTGCTACTTATTATTTTGTTAAGTTTTTAAAAAATTCCTCCAAGAAAAATTTAATAATTGCTGGAATCTCCTTAGGCCTTGCCCAATTGGCAAAGTTTTCAGTAATTTTCCTCTTTCCCTGTTTTGGAATTTTAATTTTAGCTTGGGCAGTAATTAAGGCATTTGATTTTAAATCATTTCTAAAATTTTTTGGTATTTATCTTTTATGTTTTGTTTTAATCTTGGTTATTGCTTATCTCTTAATCTGGCCAGTTTATCAATATCACGTTTTAGATTATCCCAAAGAAAGACAGGTCAGGGATACTGAATTTTTACTTTCCTCTTTTGGAAACAAAAGCTTAGTTAATTTAGTAAGTTGGATGGCAGATAAACCAATTTTGAGACCCTATGCTCAATATCTTTTAGGGCTTTTTCTGGTTTTACAAAGAGGAGCAGGTGGCCATACAACCTATTTTCTGGGAGAGATTTCAGCCACTGGCTGGAGAAATTATTTTCCAATAGTCTATATCATAAAAGAGCCTTTGGCCTTTCATATTTTAACAATTCTGGCCTTGCTTTATATTAGCTGGCTGATTAAAAGACTTTTCTGGGTCAATACTTTTCGAAGACTTTTTGATTGGCTAAAAAATCATTTTCCAGAATTTGCCATGCTCTGTTTTATTGGAATTTACTGGACAGCCAGCCTGATTTCTAATCTCAATATTGGGGTTCGCCATCTTTTACCAACATTTCCTTTTACTTTTATTTTAGTTAGTATCGTTATAACCTCCTGGTTAAAATCCCCTCCTTTTGGAATAAAATATTTAATTTTAGGAATCCTGATTCTATGGCAAATAACTTCAGTTATTTCCATTTATCCTCATTTTTTATCTTACTTTAATGAAATAGCTGGCGGACCTGATCAAGGTTTCATCTATAGTGTTAATTCTAATTTAGATTGGGGGCAAGATTTAAAAAGATTAAAAAAATGGGTCAATGAAAATAAAATCGAAAAAATTTATGTTGATTATTTTGGTGGCGGGGATGCTAAATATTATTTAAAAGAAAAATTTGCCCCTTGGTGGGGCACTAAAGATCCAAGAGAATTGCCAAAAGGAAGTTATTTAGCTGTATCAGTCACTTTTTTGCAAGGTGGCCGGGGAATACCAGTCCCTGGCTTTAATCAACCTCATAGTTACTATCGTTGGCTTGACCAAGAAGAACCCATAGAAAAAATTGGTCATTCAATCTTCGTCTATTATATAGATTGAAAATGGACCCCTTTTTATAAAAAAGGGGTCCACTATCGTTTGTATCTAAAGGTGGCTAAGTTGCCAAATCTTAGCTCAATATATTCTAAATCCTTTCGATTTTCTGAAGGGATTTTTTCTTTTAAGACTAAACTCAGTTTTGTCAGTTGCCAAGCGATGTCTCCTTTTAGATCAAAATAAATTTCCCAACTCTCAATGGTTTTAACATTTAAACGTTCACTAAGGGCGATAAGTTCCTCAACTTCAATTTTAAGTTCTTCTGAAATATTTTTTTGAATTCTTAAAATTTTCTCAAGATAATCTTTTTCAATCACCTTTTCTCCTAAAACAGAAAGGGGAATATTTTGTCTATCTTTAATTTTGAGTAAATTTGTCTCTAACTGAGCCTTCTCAAAGATAATTCCTTTATTATCCAGCAAAAAACAATTCTCCTCTTGGCAAAAAGTAGCAATTGCCAATCTCTCTACCACAATAATATTTAAACTATCAGGGAATCCCCGGCTAATTTCAATCTCAGCTATTTGAAGAAAGCTATTTAAGACATCTTTTTTAATTTTATTTAAATTAACTAGAAAAATGCTTTTGGTAGGAAAAAATAAAATTTTTTCCTCTAAGTTACTTTCAACTACAGCTTTAATATTTTCTTTTGAAACCTTCTCATTACCAGAAACAATAACTCTTTCTACCTGAAAAAATGAGGAGAAAATAAAAAAATAAAAAATAACTCCAGAAATAATTAAAATTAAGAGAGTTAACCAGAAAAACCGATTTTTCAAAATCGATTTTTTTCTTTTAATTTTATAAGGTCTTCTAAATTTCTTTCTCATCTTAAAAACCTCTTTTGTCGCTCGCCCTCATCCGGCCTTACGGCTGGCGGTTGCCTTCGGCAACCTTCGGGCTCACTCCTAAGAAACCTTTGGTTTCTTACGTCGGTTGTCTCCAACAACCTCCTATTTTTCCACCACGGGAGGATACCCAATCCTCCCGACCCCTCCTGTGTAAAAGAGGTTTCTAAAAACCTCTTTTTGTTTTTCTTATTTTTTCAAAAATAAAAGTTAACCAATATTTTTGGGAAATGGGAAAATCTTGAGTTTTAACATATTCTTTTTTATAACCCCCAAAGCCTTTTTTAAATAAAGTTAAACCAGCCCAGGGATGTTTTGGATTTTCTTTTGAAGCTATTCCCCAAAAATTAAATTTTTGACAGCCTCTTTTTTTTGCCTTTAATATTGCCTCCCAGAGTAAAGAATAAGAGGCCGGAATCTTTGAATATCTTAACAAAGAAGCTCCATGATGATAAAAGGCTAAATTTTGCCAGAAAATGAAAATTCCAGAAGAAATAATTTCATTTTTGTATTTTCCAAAAAAAATCAAAATTTGATTATCGGGTGAAAAACTCGAAAATTCATTTTTTAAATATTTTAGAGAGAAAGGGATAAATTTTTGGCGTGAAACTACATCCCGATAGAGTTTATAAAAAATTTCAAGATCTTTTGGATTTTGACTACTGAATATTTCCACTCCCTCTTTTGGAGATTTGCGAATTAAATAACGGGTAGTTTTTCGCATATTTTTCAAGAGTTCCTCTTTCAAGGGTGAAATATCCAATTCCCAGGTCAGTTCTGGGTGGATATGAATAGGAGCGTTTCTAAAACCTAAATTTTTGAAAATTTCAATATTTTCTTTAGTTCCCTCTAAAATTGGACCTACCCTAATAAAACTTGCATTTTCCTCTTTTGCAATCTTTTTTAATTTTTCTAATAATATTTTCAAAACTTGTTGCTTGTTGCTTGTTGCTTGTTGCTTGAAAACCAGGCTGTGGGGCAAAAACAAAAAAGTTCCTCTCTTAGCCTGAATTTTATAGAAAAAGGCAGTAGAAATTAAGTTGTCATTTTCAAAAATTCCAAATCTCCAGATTTTGTTTCCCATCATTTTTTGAAATTCTCCCCAATTCCAGGATTGCAAAAATGTCTTTTCTTTACATCCCGAAAGGAAACCTTCCCAAACTTCTTTAATTTGAATTTTTTTAATCTCCATAGATTTTTAAGAAATCAGCAATTTTTTTGGCTTGTTTTTGAGAAATGTTGATATGGGTTGGCAAGTTCAAAATAGCTTGAGCTACTTTTTCAGATTCCGGACAGCTACCTGAAAGATATCTCATCTTTTCAATGTTAGTATCTAAAGGGACTATTGGGCTTTTTCTCCAACCATCATCCAGATAAATTTTTCTCTTTCTGGCTTTTTTTAAAATTTCATCTGTATCAAAATTTAGCAAAATTGGATAACGAAGGAAAGTCGGAACCCTTTCTTCTCTTGCTTTAGCTAAAGGAAGAAGAAAATTAGTATTTTTAAGTTCTTTTTGATAAAAATTAGCAATTTCTCTCCGGTGCTTGTTAAACCTTTCCAATTTTCTAAATTGATTTAGAGCTAAAATGGATAGTACATTTGGGAGACGTTTTGGGAAATATTTCGGAATCCTTCCCTTTTTTTCTTCTCTATGAACTGCTTTAGAGAGAATAGAGAGTTTATGGGATAAGCCCAGAAGAATTCTTCCTAAATTAGGACCTAAACCGTAAGCTGGTATTATTAAATAATTTACCAAAATTGGATGCAGAAGTTGTTGAAAAATCCAGAAATTGGAGGGGTAATCTATTCTTTCTTGGAATTCTTTTATTTTTTCAGCTAGTTTCTCATTATTAGTGACTGCCATTCCTCCAAATACAGAAGAAATTATTTTATCTCGGCCAAAAGAAAAAAAAGCTACGTCGCCAAAAGTTCCACAAAACTTTCCTTTAAATTTGGCTCCCAATGAATGGGCAGAATCTTCAATTAAGAATAAATTATGCTCTTTAGTAATTTTTAAAATCTCGCTTATTTTAGCTGGCCAACCAAAATTATGTTGAATCATTACTGCTTTTGATCGAGAAGTGATCTTTTTTCTCAAGTCTTCTGGATCCATATTTATAGTATCATCTATATCAACAAAAACAGGTTCAGCTCCCTTTTTCAAAATTGGATTTATTGCTGCATTACAAGTGAAAGCTTGTAATAAAACCTCGTCTCCTCCTCCTATTTCTAAAGCCTCTAAAATTGCCAAAAAAGCTGAGCGGCCGCTATTAAAAGAAAAGGTATTTTTTACCCCTAAATATTTTTTAAAATTTTGTTCTAAATTTTTAATTTCAGGTCCTTCTTTCCATTTCTTTGGCTGAAAAATTAATTTTAAAGCTAAATCAATGTCATCTTTTTCAGTATTTGGAGATAAAGAAATTGTAATTGGCTTAAATCCTTGACAAAATTTCATAAGGGTGTATAGTTAAATTACAAAAAATAAGGAGGTGAGAGAATGAAAGCTTTTTGTCTCTATCTTCTGAAAACAGAACAGGAAAGACACAAGGAACTCATAGGGGTAGTCTTAGCTGAATCTAGAAGCAAAGCTCTTAAAAAAGTGGCTACAAAGTTCCACGGTGATTATAAGCCCGGGGGAGATATTGTTCGAGGTAGACTTCTAGGAGTACCTAGCGTTTTCCTCGTTGATGAAGAACTAACATATCTCATTCAATAGAATCCTTAATTCAGCAGCTCTTTAACAACTCTCGTATTCCAAAGGTGCCGCATTTATCAAATGCGGTATTTTTTATTCAATTAATAAATTAATTAACTGATTAGGTACCCTACTTTCTAAAAGTATTACATCTTCCTTCGCCCTTCGGGCTTCGGAGGACAAGTCTCCCTCAATAAAAATTTTGATCTTCTCAAAAATTGCTCTAGGATCTTTTAAAAATAAAATATTTTCCTCTGATATCCCACTCTTTACTGCTTCTTCTTTTATCTCTTTAAATCTTTCTTTTGTGGTAATAATTGCCAAATTGCAAACCTGACCAATCCTCTCCCCTATTCTCTTGTGAACCTCAATTGTTGTCTTACCTAATTCAATCAAACAAGGCATAACAATTATTTTTTTTCCTTTCCAGATTTTTAAATATTCCAAATGATAGATTACTCCATCAGGATTGGTTGAATAAGTTGAATCAATAATATTTAAACCATTTTTTCCCTGCCTCGCCGGCAGGCGGGCTTTTAATAATTTCACTCCCCCTTGCCAAGGTTTAATTTTCTGACAGGCTTTGGAAATTTCTTGAAATGACATTCCCAATTCTTTGGCAACACAAATTGCTGCTAAAAGATTTGGGGCATTTTGAGCTCCTAAAAGATTTACTTTAAAATTAGCCCAATCCCCATCGTTTGAAAAAACTTTAAAAGAAAGAGAGTCTTTCTCAACCTTAATCTCTTCTGTCCAAATGTCCCCCTGTAGTGTATTTTCTACGATCGTAGGAAATGTACTACGATAGATTTTTTTTGGTATTTTTGTTTTTTGATAAAGTTGGACACAATATTTATTATTACCATTAAAAATGGCCAGACCATCTCCTGGTAAAGATTCAATGAGTTCATATTTTGTTTTAATGATATTTTCTTGAGAGCCAAAGGTAGCCAGGTGCTGTTCATTAATTCCAGTTAAAATGCCAATTTTTGGCTTAGTAATATCACAAAGAAGCTTTATTCCTCCCCGATTGTAAGCCCCCATCTCAACAATAAAAATTTGGTGTTCAGGTTTTAAATCATTTAAAATACATTGGGAAATGCCAATTTCACTATTTTGATGCCCGAAAGTTTTTAAAACTTTGCCGCCTTCGCCAGAGGCTACGGCGGATCCTCCATAGTTCGTTTTTTGACGAATAGAGGGGGAAAACTTTTCTTCTAAAATAGTTGCTAGAAATTCTTTGGTTGAGGTTTTGCCGAAGCTTCCGGTAATGCCAACAACTATTAAATCTTTAAATTTCTCTCTTTTTTTCTTGGCTTTTTGAATAATGTGCCATCTTGCCAAAACTGTTAAAGGTTGAAGGAGAAGAACTATTAGAGAAGCAATTAGTGGAGTCAAGATATCAAAAACAAGAAGCCAGAAAGCAAATCGGGTAATATTCTTTATATTAAAAAAGAGGGTAAAAAGGAAAAAGATTTCAAAGAACAAAATTACTAAGATTAAAAGGGTAGTTTTTTTAGTCAAAACTGGCTTTTTTAGTTTCTTTTGGAGAAAATTTCTAAAGGCCTGGCTTGATTCAATGAAATACAAAAATAATAAAAGAATGGGGAGGGAGGCTGGGAAAATAAAAAAAATGAGAATTAGGACTATTTTTAAAAAAATAAGTGGATTAAATATTAGTTCCTTTCCTTTTTCTGTTTGAAAATGAGCTCGAAACCTTCCAATATGATATTCTTTTAGTTGCCAAAGGTAAAGATAAAATAAGAAAATTTTGGTTTTACTGATAAACCAAAAAAGGCTTAAAAAAATACTTAAAGGAAAAAAATTAGCCATCTTTTAACTTAAATATGACATATTTCTCACGATCGTAGGAAATGTGTTATGATTTCAGCTAGTTTTTCTGGAACTTCTAGATTAGGGGTGTGAGGGGCTTTTGGGATAATCTCTAAAATTGAGTGGGGAATTCTTTCTTTCATTAAATAGGCATCTTCTAAGGGAACTGACTTATCTCTTTCTCCCCAAATAATTAGAGTCTTTGTTTTAATCTGAGAAAGTTCAGGAAGAAGATCTTCTGCCACTACTTTTTTGAAAGTTTCTTTCATTACTCCTTTTACCTTTTGATAATCTCTCTGGCGTAAAAATAAATAGAAAATATTTCTAGCTGAGTCTTTAAATCTTTTTAAAAATCCTTTAGAAAATAAAAAATTTCCGAGACGGGCTAAATTGAAAAATATTTTCTGGCGAGTATTGAAACTATGTTTAATTCCTGCTGAAGCGCACAAAATTAAATTTTTTAACTTTTCAGGATATAATCTGGCAAATTTTATTGTTATTCTCCCACCAAAAGAATGACCCATTAAAATTATTTTTTCTAACTTGAGATTTTTAATAAAATTTAATAAAAAATCACTATAATCTCTCACTGTCCAGGGAATGGGAGGGCTAATACTTTTCCCAAATCCCGGTAAATCGAGGCAAATTACTAAAAACCCCTGATTGGCTAAAATTTTCCGAACTTCAATCCAGGAATCTGATGATCCTCCCCAACCATGCAAAATTAAAAGAGGTTCTCCCTCTCCCTCTATTTTGAAATTGACTTTTAAATTGTTAATTAAAATTACTTTTTCCTCTGTCATCTTTTAATTACTTTGAAAGGAAGATATTTTTGTAGAACTTTCGGAACATTAATTTTTCCATCTTTTCTTTGATAATTTTCGATGATGGCAGCTAGAATTCTTGGCACAGCAATCCCAGTATCATTTAGTGAGTGGGCAAATTTAATCTTACCATCTTTGGTTCGATAGCGAATGTTTAAGCGGCGGGTTTGGAAATCGAAGAGGTAGGAGTCTGAATGAGTCTCGCGATACCTCTTCTGAGAAGGAATCCAAGCTTCAATATCGTATCTTTTAACCTGACCATCAGCCAAGTCTCCTGCACAACAATTAACTACTCGATATGGCAAATCCAAAGCTTGCATAAGTTCCTCAGAGTTTTTAAGAAGTTCTTCATGCCATTTTATTGACTTTTTTTCATCGTTTTTACAAATAATAACCTGTTCAGTCTGCCAAAACTCATGAACCCGAAAAATTCCCTTAACATCTTTACCATAACTCCCTACTTCTCTCCGAAATGCCTCAGAGATCCCAACATATTTCTTTGGTAATTCTTTTTCTTCTAATATCTCATTGGCATGATATGCCATTAAAGGAACTTCTGTAGTTCCAGCTAAGAATAAATCATCACTCGTTACATAAGTATCTTCCCTACCCCTCGGAAACATTCCTGTCCCAGTCATAGCAAACTCTTTCACCATCACTGTTGGCCTGAAGGGGATAAAACCTTTTTTGATTAAGTAATCAAGCGACCATCGAAGAAGAACTTGTTCAAGTAAAACTGCCTCATTTTTAATCACATATTGCCTGAATCCACCAATCTTCGTCCCACGCTTAAGATCTAAAAGGTCTAAAGACTCCATAAGAGTAATATAATCTTTTGGAGAAAAATTAAATTTTGGTAGTTTTCCCCAAAATTTCACCGGGACGTTATCTTCCTCTGTTTTTCCCTCGGGAACATCAGGGGCTGGCGGAATGGGAACTTGAAGCATTAAATCCTGCAACTCTTTTTCAATTTCTTTTAATTTTTCATCGTAATTCTTTATTTCTTCTCTTTCCTCCCTTCCCTTTTCTATTTTTATAGATATTGGCCCTGGCCCAGTGACATCTCTCGCCACTATACTACTAGTATCGCGATGTTGAGCCCTCAATTCATCTCTTTTTTTTATAAGGTCTCTTCTTTCTTTATCTAGCTTCAAAATTCGATCAATATCAACTTTGACCTGTTTTTTTTGGCATCCCTCTTTGACAATATCTGGATTGTTTCTTATAAATTTTATATCTAACATATTTAGGGTGGGAGGGTGGACTAAAGGGCGATGGGTGGGTCGTAGTCTAATTTATAATCCCAATTGATCGCTTATCTCCTTCATTGCTTTAAGACAGATTGCGACAAATCCTTCTAAGCTTAAACCAATTTCTGAACATTTGGCAATAATTTCTCTTTTAGCGCCCCTGGCAAAAGCCTTTTCTTTAAATCGATTTAAAACATTTTCTGCGGTTAAATCATTTATCTTTTTACCAGGTAAAACTAAAGTAGCGGCGACAATTAAACCAGTTAAAGGATCAACACAAAATAAGGCTTTAGCCATCAGTCCTTCAGGTTTTATTCCATGAATTTCATTATGGGTTTTGACTGCCTGGACAATTTCCGAATCTAACCCTAACTTTTCAAGAATCTGGGCTCCTAATATTGAGTGCGCTTTTGGGTCATCTTTGGTTTCTTCATAATCAATGTCATGTAATAACCCGGTTAAGGCCCACTTTTCTTCGTTCTCATTAAAATGCCTAGCCAAAGCCCTTAGACAAGCCTCAACAGCTAAAGAATGCTTTATTAAATTTAAATTTTTTATTTTTTCTTGAACTAATTTTAAAGCCGTTTCTCGATTCATTTTGACTTCACCCCGTTTAGAAATCTTATTTTTATTTACCTGAACAATATTTAGCCCCTGGAAATTTCTAACGGGGCCTCATGGTTGGAAATAAAATCGCTTCTCTTAAGCTATAAAAATCGGTTAATAAAGAAACTAATCTATCAATACCCATTCCAAAGCCGGCAGCTAGCGGCATACCATATTCTAAAGCCTCTAGAAAATCCTCGTCCATTCTCTGGGCTTCCTTAAAACCTCCTTTAAAAAGTTTTTCTTGTTCTTTAAATCTTTTCCTTTGCTCAAGTGGATTATTAAGTTCAGAAAAGGCATTAATCATCTCCCAACCAGCAACAACTAACTGGAAATTGGCTAATTTTTCTGGATTTTTCTCCAAAGCCTTAGCTAAAGGCTGAAACCCCAAGGGAAAATGAATAACAAAAGTTGGTTGCCAGATTTTTGGCCGGCAAAATTTTTTATAGATTTCATCAGCAATTTCAGCCTTCGGGGCTCCTTTTTTAATTAAGACTCCTAATTTTAGGGCTCTTTTAGCTAAAGCATCCCGGTTTATTTCGTCTAAATTTATTTTTGTCTTTTTTTTAATGAGTTGAGAAAACTCAATTCTCGGCCAAGGAGTTTTAAAATTGACCTTTTTCCCTTGATATGAAATTTCAAGTTTGCCAAATAATTTTTTGAGTATGGCTTCAAGCATCCTTTCGGTTAATTTCATTAAATCTTTGTAATTAGCATAAGCCCAGTAAAATTCGAACATGGTAAAGTCAGGATTGTGAGACCTATCCATACCTTCATTTCTAAAACACTTTCCGATTTCATAAACCTTTTCGAACCCCCCCACCAAAAGACGTTTGAGATAAAGTTCAGGAGAGATTCTTAAATATAAATCAATATCTAAGGCATTCAAGTAGGTTTTAAAAGGTCTTGCCCTTGCTCCTCCATAAATTGGCTGTAAAATTGGGGTCTCAACTTCTAAGAATCCTTCTTTCTCTAAGAAATTCCGAATTTCTCCTATAATTTTTGAGCGAATTTTAAATTTCTTCTTAACCTCAGGGTTAAAAATTAAATCCAAATATCTTTTTCTAAATCTTTCTTCAATATCTTTTAAGCCATGCCATTTTTCCGGAAGGGGTAAAAGGCCTTTGGCCAACATTTTAAAATCTGAAGCCTCAATCGTCTTTTCACCTTTTTTGGTTTTAAATAAAATTCCTCTCACCTCAATAAAATCTCCGATATCAAAATTGCCCAAGAAAAATTTATAGCCTTTTTCTCCTAATTTATTTTTTCTAAGGTAGGCCTGAATTTTAGCAGTTCCATCCTCAATATGTAAAAAAGTTGAACCACCATGTACTCTTTGAAATTTAATTCTTCCTACCAGAATTATTTCTTTCTTTGATCGGGATATCGCAGAGAAACCTTTTAAGGCTTCGGCTATTTTATGGGTTCTCTTTGTCTTTATCGGATAAACCAAAAGGCCAGCTTTTTCAATTGCCTCCAGTTTTTTTAGGCGATTTTTTCTTATTTCATCAATTGTCGCCATAAGACTATTTTTATTTTAACTAATTTTATTATTGAGGTCAAAATAAAACGAGGGGGATAATTTAAAAAATGAAAAACTTTAGAGCGAGGCTACAAATTGACGTACCCTAAAAAGTGATAGCCAAGCGATTTTCCTAAAAATTAACCCCCTGAGTGAAATACCAATTTAGCACCCTCTGTGCCAATGGCAGAGCAGCTACTTGGGCTTCTTTTACATTCTCAATAACAAGGGTTAAAACTATCTGGGGATTATCATAGGGAGCGATTACTGTTACCCAGTTGTGATAATAATCGTTTTCTAATTCAGCCGTTCCAGTTTTGGCAGCACTCGAAACTGGTAAAGAATTTAACAAAACAGCTGAGGCATGAGGGCTATTTTCTCCAGTCACTGCCTGCCTCATTCCTTCCCTGACAATTTGAAGATTTTTTGGATCAATAAAACCTTGACGAATAGTTTCAGGTTCAATTTCCTCAATCAAATTTTTTTCACTATCAACAATTTTCTGGACAACCTGAGGTTTCAAAAGTTTTCCATTATTGGCAATTGCGGCAAAGCCGGTGGCTACCTGAAGAGGGGTAACTGAAATGTAACCCTGGCCAATAGAAAGATTATAAGTATCCCCATCCCGCCAGACTTGATCTTCTTTTCTTTCAAAATAAGATTTTTTCCAAATAGGATCAGGGATTAACCCTTCCTCTTCTCCGGGAAGATTAATTTGAGTTTTATTTCCCCAGCCAAAAAGTTCTAAATATTTTTTAATTCTTGAAGGGCCCAGTCCTTCTTGTTTTCCATACCCTCCCCCAACTGTATAAAAATAAACGTTACAGGACTCAGCAATGGCTTTTTTGAGACCGGTCCAGTCATGGACCCTCCAGTCCTTATACTCATAAATAACTTCTGGGATATATTCATGGGGAACTTGAATTAATCCCTGGCAGTTAATTTGTTTTTCTGGCCTAATTATTTTTTCTTCCAAAGCAGCTGAGGCAATTAAGGGCTTGATAGTGGAACCTACTGGATATTTCCCAGAGATAGCTCGATTAAAAAGAGGCTCTTTTGGATCGATCAAGAGATTGGCGAGGGCAACTGGATCTGAGCCTTTTTGAAATAGATTATTGTTAAAATCAGGAATGGAAACTAAAGCTAAAACTCCTCCAGTTTTTGGATCCAAAACTACTGCCGCTCCTTTTTTTGCCCCGACCGCTCTAATCCCTTTTTCCAACTCTTCTTTAATTTTTTCCTGGAGTTCAGAATCTAACCACAAAACTAGACTCTTCCCAGGTTCGGGAAATTGAATAATTTCTTTGGAGATTATATTCGAAAGAACATCTTTTTCAATCCGGAGTTTTCCTGGGTTTTTTCGTAAAATCTTCTCATAAGATTTTTCTAGACCATCTCGACCAACGTAATCAAAAATTGAATAATTTTCTGGGTCTGCTTTCAATTCTTCGCTCCTTATTTTTCCAGTATAGCCAATAAGGTGAGCGAAAATTTCTCCATCTTTATAATTTCTTATTGGATTTTTTACAATTTGAAAACCGGGGAACTCTCTAATTTTTGTCTCTAAAATTATTAAGGTTTTATGGTCAAGACCTTCCGAAATTAAGATCCGAGAGGATTCACTTTCTGAAATTTCTTTTTCCAAATTTTCAAGATTTTTATCAATGATTTCGGAGATTTCTTTTAAAACTTTTGTTTTTTCAAAATCAGATTGAGGCAAATCTCTAACATCTAAGACTAAATCAAAACTGGGTTTATTCCAGACTAATTGGTTCAAATTCCGATCATAAATCACTCCCCGTTCAGCTTGGATTAAATAAATTATAAATTTATTTTCCTCAGCTAAAGTAAAAAAGTGTTTACCTTCCAACACCTGAAGTTGAAATGTTTTTAAAAAAAGAAGGGAAATTAAAATTAAAGAAATTACCCAGAAACCTTGAAGAATCTTTTTGGGAACCGGAACTTCAAATTTTTTTTCTGATATACCTAACTCCTCTTCTTTTTTTTGGGCAAGTTTATCCAAAAGAATATCATGAGGTTCGATATCAGGGATCCGCCGAATAGGCGGGAGAGTGGAAGGGCTGTGGTCTTTAAAATAGGCTTTCGCTTTCCTTTTTCTAGATTTTTTTGATAATTTGAATTCGAACATATCTTTTTAAAATTAATTTTATAAAAACTGCCATTCCCAGCAAAATTAGAGTTTGGAAGCCAATGAATTTTTCAGAAAAAATATCTAGAAAAAATCCTCCGAAAGCAGCTACCAAAATCCCATTATTTTTTTCTGGTCTCTCAAAAAGATTTAAAATTAAAGCCGAAATTAAAACAAAATTTGGAATTATCCCAAAAATATTAAAATGAATTAAAAAACTGGTCTGAATTAAAACTAAAAGATAAAAAAATAGAAAATAAATTAATATCATATTCAATATTCTAAAATTACAAAAACTTTTTCTACTTCGTTGAGGCTAAACATAGGGGAAATTTCTGCTTCTTGAAAGGGTAAGATATCACTTTTTCCTACTTTTCCAATTTGGCCAACCAAAATTCCTGGTGGAAAAATTCCCCCCAGAGAAGTGGTAACAACTAAATCGCCTTCTCTAATTTCTTTATCTTGAGGGATAAGATCAAGAAATACTTTCAGGCTTCCTTTACCTTTTATTACTCCGTAAATCTCACTCTCCTGGATTTTAGCATCAAAAGAGTTCTCTTTATCAGAAATAAGGGAAACTTTTGAGAAGTTTTGATAAACTTCACTAATTTTTCCCAAAAGAACTCTTGATTGAGTAATTACTGGAAAACCCTCAGATATTCCATCTTTTGAACCTTTATCTATTAAAATTGAATCTTTTATTGAATCTTTTCCAAGAACTTGGGCGAAAGATAAGGTAAATTCCTTTTGAAGCTCAATATTTAAGGCTTCTCTTAAAATTTCATTTTCCTTTTTTAATTCTTCCAAGAAAGCAATTTTAGCAAGTAATTCTTGGTTTTTAAGTTTGAGCTCATCTGCCTCTTTTTTTAATTTATTTATTTTAGTAATTGTCTCAAAAAAACCAGATACCCTATCCCCTGCCCCCCATAAAACTCTTTGAATTGGTTCAGAAATTTTGTAAAAAAAATTTCTGATTTCCTTTTGAAAAAAATTTAGGAATAAAAAAAGTAAAATCCCAATAACTATAATTAAAATTTTATTTTTTTTAGACATTTTATAAAGATTACTTCATTATAAGAACCTTTCACTAATTGTTCAAGAACCTTTCACTAATTGTTCAAGAACCTTGAATGTCTCGTATCTCTTTAAAAGACTGTGATTTCTACGATCGTAGGAATCACGGCCCACTAAGAGAAAAAAAGGGTTAAAGAAAAATATAAGAACTGTGCCTTGCTCTGCTCGGCGGAACCTTGAAATCGCCGAAAAATAAAAATAGCCTCCGACAAAATTTACGTCGGAGGCCTAGGATTCGAAAAAAAGGCGCTTTAGTGGCGGCTACCTACTTTCACACCTCAACAAGGAAGCACTATCATCGGCCTTGGAGTATTTCACTTCTGTGTTCGGAATGGGAACAGGTGGAACAACTCCAGTATAGCCGCCACTAAAGCGCCTTTAATATTTCTGTAATGACGATTATTAATTGCTAGCCAAAAAATATATGATTTATTAGTACTGCTCGGCTCAATGCGTTGCCGCACTTACACCTACAGCCTATCAACCTCGTAATCTCCGAGGAATCTAAGAGTCCTAATCTTGAGGTT
The DNA here is from genome assembly GCA_020148145.1 of Patescibacteria group bacterium. Taxonomy (NCBI): domain Bacteria; species Patescibacteria group bacterium. The sequence goes on from JAHCRE010000011.1 coordinate 85,131, forward strand.
TGCTTCGTGCTTAGATGCTTTCAGCGCTTATCAGTTCCCAACGATAGCTACCCAGCGATGCTCCTGGCGGAACAGCTGGTAGACCAGAGGTTGGTTCCTCCCGATCCTCTCGTACTAGGGAGAACTCCTCTCAAGACTCAAACGCCTGCGGTAGAGAGGGACCGAACTGTCTCACGACGTTCTGAACCCAGCTCACGTATCACTTTAATTGGCGAACAGCCAAACCCTTGGGAGCTTGTTCACCCCCAGGATGTGATGAGCCGACATCGAGGTGCCGAACAGGGCCGTTGATATGGACTCGCGGGCCCTACTAGCCTGTTATCCCCGGGGTAGCTTTTATCTGATGATCTTCGGCGATTCTACTAACCACCGTCGGTTCACTAAGTTCTGGTTTCC
>JAHCRE010000012.1 GCA_020148145.1 Patescibacteria group bacterium
ACATGGGGTACAAAACCTTTGAGCAAATAAAAGATTTACTTAGCTGTCAGTAATCCCCTTATCTTCTTAAATAAAACATCTGAATTCTCAATAGATTCTACCCACCAAACAGGTTCTAACATCGTCCGTCCCTCGGAGCAGGCTAGTGCTCGGTTCGAGAGACCTATATTTTTTTCGCCCAAGAATTATTGTCTTGAGTTTTTTGTTATAATACAATAAAACGAAAGGTCGTTGATATTAAGAATAAGATTTAAATATGGAAAAATTACATCCTAAAGTGGTTTGGATATTTTTCTTTCAATTTCTTTTTGCTCCTCTTTTTATCGGATTTTTTATTGCACCTCTTCTAATAGTAATTCAAAGAAAAATTAGCGAAGGAGCAGTTGTTCTCCCTTGGGGATGGTTGATCTCAGGACTTTTTCTTTATATCATTTTCTGTTATATTTGGGCCAAATTAACTTATCGTTTCTGGCGTTACCAACTAACTGAAGATGCAATCAAAATAGAAAAAGGAGTAATCTGGAAAAAATACATTTCCATTCCCTATGAAAGAATTCAAAACATAGATATTTATAGAGGAGTTTTAGCAAGACTTCTTGGATTAAGTGATCTTCAGATTCAAACCGCTGGATATTCAGGGGGTTATGGAAAATACGGAAGGGGAACTGAAGGTAAGCTTCCTGGTATTGATATTCAAATAGCAGAACAGTTAAGAGAAGATTTAATTAAAAAAGTTAAAGGAACAAAACAGGGATTATAGAAGTAATCATTAACTTCTTCCCAAACAGGTTCTAACAAAGTCCGTCCCCCGGAGCAGAGCAACGAAAACAGGGTCAAAAGCCCTGTTCTGTTTCTTAATTAAGACAAAAAAGCCCATCGCTGGGCAATTTTTATTTCCGCCCGCCCCGCCCGAGAGTTTTTCTCGGGGTTTTGTTTTGCGCCCGCCATTGACAGGTCTTCGGATATTTGTTAGAAAGGAATAGTTGTTTAAAAATCACGGTGAGTTAAATTGAATAAAGAGGGTCCGAGACTTGAGAGACACGTTCAGCCAACTCAACGTGGCAAAAGAGTTGTGGATTGGATCACGAAGAAGATCGCAGAAGGGGAAGGGAAATTTCCCTCAGAAATTCAGAAAAACGTAGTTTTAGAATTCTTACAGTTGCACGAAGAAACTATAGATACAAGAATACAGCCAGAAAAAAGACTCAAAAACATACTTAAAAGGATGGCTAAAAAGCGGGAATTGCCACCACTTGTGTTTGGATACCTGTTTAGAGAAAGTACCAAAAGCGTCTTATCTGCGGTTGGAAAGAAAGAAACTGATATCGTCTTAACAAAAGACCAAATCACTACTCTTCAAGGGGTCATAGAGATCCTAAAAGGAATATGCGACCACTGCGGCGGAGAGGGAGAGATTCCGTTAGGAGAGGGAGCTCAAAGAAAGACATGTCCAGAATGTAAAGGTGCTGGAGAGATTAAACCTAAAGGAATTGACGCAGAAGAGTTTGAGAAATATTAGACTCAATCTCATAGAGACAAACCCCCATATTTGTCTCTTTTTTATTTCCGCCCGCCCTGCCTTGAGAGCCACCGCTTGACAGATTATTTCTCATCTTGTAAGATTGAAACAGTTCACTTTAAACATTAAAGAGAGTGAGGTAATGTTCAGTCCAGAAGAAAAGATAGCGATAATAGACGACCTTCGATTATTCGAAAGATATCTAAGACTGGGAATAGTAGAAGGAATGAATCACGAAGAAGCAGTTCAAGAATTAGCCAGAAGACTAGATGTGGACCCATCTATTATCGAAGATTTCATTAGAAAATTTATAGAGAAAGCTGCTAAAATTAGATCTATAGAACCATTCCCTATACGGTGCGTAAGCCCATTTGTTACCGTAGATTCTCTTCCTATAGGAGTTAGAGATAAACATCTTTAACCTCCTTTTTGTTTCCACCCGCCCCCCTAGGAGTTTTTTTTTAGAATTATTTGATAGGGTTCAAAACAGGAGGGAAAATCGAAAATGGATGTAACGGAAAAAGATATAGAGGAGGCACTAAGAGGGGAAAAAAGAATTCATTGGCTTGATCTTCCACCCACTATAAAGCGACGGGACGGGACATATCTGAAAGCATCTACAGTTAAAGAGGGTTCTGAAGAGTATGAAAAGTTTCGTTCTCTCAAAGTACGGGGGTATCCTGTTCTCCTCGTTCCAGCAATCGGTACGAAATTCAGTCAGTCTGTCGTTTATGTAAGGGAAGACATCTACAATGAAGTTACGGGAAGACCACCACCCGTTTTGAGAAAATCATAAATATCGCACTTTAAAATATTATACTTTGTTAAATATGAGGAAGCCGTTTGAGTCGGCTTTTTTTATTTCCGCCCCGCCCCGAGAGTTTTTCTTGGGTGCCGCCGCCTCATCGCCAAGAAGACGATTTTTTGGTAGAGTAAATTAGTGGAAGATAAAAAACATCAAAAAATCCTCTCATATATTTGGTCTCTTAAAGAACGGGCAGAAAAATTAAGGAAAGGGGCCAGTGATTGGGAAGTAAATGTAAATATAAGTAAAAAAAGAATAAAGAAAATAGATGCTCACTCAAAATTTCTTGGGCAAATAATTAAGATATCTTTAAAGCCAGAATTAACTGAAAAAGAGAGAAAACAATTAATTCGTTTAACTAAACGTAGACTTTCCTCACTTAGAAAACATTTTTTATCGGTATATAATATAATTCAGAAAAATCCTAGTAGAGTTTGGGACAAAAAAATTAAAAGCACTGAAAGAGAGTTGGAAGAACGCCTGGTTCTTTACGAAAAAGTTGTACCATTATTATTCCGGAAGAAATTAAAGAGAGCAAAATGAGTCATATTTTAACTATTGTTGAAGTTACCAAAAAATAAGACAGGGCTTTTTTGATTAAGAACGGACCAGAACCGGCACCCTCACTCCCAGATTCTCCAAAAACCAGGTTCGAAGATCGTGGACAGTGGGGAGCTAAGAGTTTCAAGTCTATTCTGGACTTGTTTTTAATTTAATTTGACAAAAGAAGTGCGACATGTATACTTAAATCACTGTTCTTTTTACAAAGAAGAATGTCGTACTATCTAGATCTTACGTTAAATTTTTTATCTGTGAGAACTTAGAAGTAGGTCGGTAAGTTTAATAAATTTTTAAAAAAAAGATGACAAATAAGCTTTACGTAGGGAGTCTTTCTTTTGACACGACGGAAGATACTCTAAAAGATTTATTTTCCCAGGCAGGTACAGTAAATTCTGTTTCTATCATAATGGATAAATTCTCTGGTAGATCAAAGGGATTTGCATTCGTGGAAATGTCTTCAGAAAAAGAAGCCAAAAAAGCAATAGAAATGTTTAATGGAAAAGAATTAGACGGAAGGAACATCGTAGTAGACGAAGCCAAGCCGATGGTAAAGAAACCTTTCAGAAAATTCTCTGACAATCGCAAAGGATTTGGTAGAAAAAGGTTTTAGAAAGAAGACTAAAAATCAAACAACAAAGAACCTTTCACAAAAGGCTCTTTGTTTTAGATACTCACCAAACAGGTTCTAACATCGTCCGTCCCTCGGAGCTCGCTTGCCCGAGAGTTTTTCTCGGGTTTTAATTGTGGATAACTTAGGCTTGACAGGCTATAGTTATGGGTATATACTCATAATAGATAGTCATTATAAAGGTCGGGCTATCAAACAATCATTAAACTACAAAGAACAAAAATATGCCAAGATTTGATGGAAGAGGTCCTTTGGGTTTTGGTCCAGGCACTGGTTGGGGTTGGGGTCCTTGCGGTGGTGGGATGGCTTGGCGGAGAGGTCGTGGTCGTGGATTTGGAAGATTCTGGGGTTATGGTCCGTGGGGTTATGCTCCACATCAACCCAAAATAACAAAAAAAGAAGAGGTTGAAATGTTAACCGATGAAGCCGAAGTTTTGGAAGAAGAATTGAAGGCTATTAAAGAACGCCTGGTTGAACTAAAGGCCAAAAAATAAAAGAAGGCCGAGAACCCAGCCCTTTCTGAGAAGGAAGGGTTGGGGAAGCCTTCTTCATCTATAGAATACTATTAGATTTTAATAATTTCAATTATGGTTAGACCAAGACTCTGTCGAAGAATTAGATTCAATCCAAATGTTACCTATTTTAAGCCTCGGAGTGTGCCGATAAGGTTTTTAGAGGTGGTTGAATTAACAATTGAAGAAATAGAGGCTTTAAGGTTGAAAAATATAAAAGATTTAGACCAGATTGAATGCGCTAAACTAATGAAAACTTCACAAAGCACTTTCCAAAGAATTCTATCATCGGCCTACAAAAAAGTTAGCGAAGCTTTGATAAAAGGCAAAGCGATAAAGATAATAAAAATAAATTAGCCAATATTAAGATAGCTAGGTTTTTATATTAAACCTCCACCAAATAGGTTCTCCTCCTCCATTAAAATTACGGAGGACAAGTAACATCGTCCACGACCCGTGGTATTCTCGGGGTTTTGTTTTTATATGGGTTTGATATAATTGAAGTAGATTTATGGCAGATTTAATTTGTTTAGGGATCATTCAGGGGATATTTGAATGGATTCCAATTTCTAGTGAGGGAATAGTTGCGATAGCGAGTCAATTTTTAATAACAAAAGTTAACCCTATTGAAGTAGCTTTATTTCTACACCTGGGAACTCTTTTTGTAGTGCTACTTTACTTTAGAAAAGATTGGAAAGAAGTTTTAATGTTAAGAAATCCTAAATTACTTCGTTTTTTAATAATATCTACCCTTATATCTTTAGTAATTGGATACCCACTTTATAAGGTAGTTAGGAATATAGCGATAGGAAATAGCCTTTTAGTAGTGATGGGTTTTGGTTTATTTTTAACAGCTTATTTTCATAAAAAAAAGATAATTTTTAAAATAAGCCCTGGGAAATTAGCAATGATTACTGGATTTTTACAGGGGCTTTCTGTAATTCCTGGATTATCGAGGTCAGGTGTTACTATTTTTGGTTTGTCTTTAGGAAAAGTTACTCCTTCTGAGATATTAAAAATTTCTTATATGATGTCAGTCCCTGTGATTTTAGCCTCCAGTTGTTATTTATTTTTAAGGAATCCAGTTTTAGCTCTTGAAGGATGGCCATCTTTGATTTCTAGTTTTTTAGCCGGATTTTTTAGTTTGCATTTTTTGATAAAATTTACTAAAAAAATAAATTTCTTTAAATTTGCCTTAATTTTTGGCCTACTTTGTTTTTTAGGAGCGGCAATAGGATTTATAATTTGAACGATAGTGAAAAATATCCTCAAGGAAGGCATATTTTGAGCAAAGCGAAAAATATCCCTAGAGGTATAATTTAGTCCTTTTATTTCAGATAAAGTTGGTGGAGCGTTTATAGAGAAATTTCTGAAAAAAACTTGACATGTCATTTTGGCCTTGCTATATTAAAACCGACTATTTTAGTCGGTTTTAATTTGTATTACCACTATGAAAATTTCTAAAAAATCTCAGTATGGCCTACGGGCGATGGTCTATTTAGCCAACCCTCGTTTAAAAGATAAGGCCTGCCCATTAAAGAAAATTTCCAAAGATGAAGAAATCCCTTTTGATTTTTTAGAAAAAATATTCTCAAAATTGGAAAAGGCCGGTTTAATCAAAGCCAAAAGAGGTATTCAGGGAGGATATTTTTTGGCTAGAGAACCTAAAAAAATTACAGTAGGAAAAATAATAAGAATACTAGAAGGAACAATTGCTCCGGTCAGATGTATAGCTAAGGAAAAGGGAATAAAATTTCATTGTCCCAGAAAAAAAATCTGCAAGACTTTTAATGTTTGGCAGAAAATTCAAGATATTCTAAATTCTACTTTAAACTCTATTACCTTAGCAGATTTAGTGAAACCCCACAGGAAAGCGAAGCTTCCTACGGGGTAAGAAATAATATGGCAAAGAAAATAAGAAAAATATATTTAGACTACAACTCACCTACCACCCTTCAAGGAAAAATCTACATGGACTATGCGGCCACAACGCCGGTTGATCCTCGGGTAATTAAAGCCATGCTCCCTTATTTTTCAGAGAAATTTGGAAATACCATGTCCTTGCATAGTTTCGGCCAAAAAGCAAAACAAGCCCTTGAAGAAAGTAGGGAGGTGATAACTGATTTAATGGGAGGCAAGCCAAATGAAATAATCTTTACTGGCTCAGGAACTGAGAGTAATAATCTGGCTTTAAAAGGAATTGCCTTTGCCAATAAAAAAAGGGGGAGACATATTATAATTTCCCAAATTGAGCACCCCAGTATTTTAGAAACCGCAAAATGGTTAGAAAGTCAGGGACTTAAGGTAACTAAATTGCCAGTTGATAGACATGGTTTGATTAATCTTGATGATTTTAAAAAGGCAATAGAAAAGGATACTATTTTGGTTTCAATAATCCATGCAAACAATGAAATAGGAACAATTCAGGAGATTTCAAAGATTGGAAAGATTTGTAAAGAAAAAAGAGTTTATTTTCATACCGATGCTACTCAAAGTTTTGGGAAAGTTCCAATAGATGTAAATAAAATGAATGTAGATTTGCTGACAGCTAATTCTCATAAGATGTATGGGGTAAAAGGAGCAGCTTGTTTATTTGTCAGAGAAGGTACTAAAATTGCGCCGATTTTGCATGGAGGTGGTCATGAAAAAGGTCTAAGATCTTCTACGGTAAATGTTCCGGCCATTGTTGGATTTGCCGAGGCAGCCAGGATCTGCAAAAAAGAAATGAAAAAAGAAAGAAAGAGGCTAATAAAATTAAGAGATAAATTGATTAAAAATATTCTTAGAAAAATAGAAGGATCTTATTTAAATGGTCATCCAAAAAAGAGGCTTCTAAACAATGCCAATTTCTGGTTTTCTTTTGTTGAAGGTGAATCTTTGGTTATTCAACTTGACCTTTTGGGTATCGCTGCCTCAACTGGATCGGCTTGTTCTTCAGCCAAATTAGAACCAAGCCATGTTCTTTTAGCAATAGGCTTAAAACCTCATCAAGCCCACGGCTCTTTGAGATTAACTTTGGGAAGGTGGACAAAAGAGAAAGACATTGATTATGTCCTAAAAGTATTACCAAAAATAATAAAAAGATTAAGAAAAATTTCTCCTTTCAAATATGAATAAAATTGGACCCTATACAAAAAAAGTTATTGAACATTTTAAAAATCCCCACAACTATGGAAGGATGAAAAATCCAGATGGACTGGGAAAGGTGGGGAATATTGTTTGTGGAGATGTGATGTGGCTTTATATAAAAGTTGGAAAGAATACAAAAGGGAAAGATAAAATTAAGGATATAAAATTTGAAACTTTTGGTTGTGTAGCAGCTCTTGCCACCAGTAGCGTGATTACTGATTTAGCTAAAGGAAAGAAGATTGAAGAGGCATTAAAAATTGAAAGGGATAAAGTTATTAAATCTTTAGGAGGTTTACCTCCAATCAAACACCATTGTTCTTTATTAGCCATTGATGCTTTATCTGAGGCAATTTACGATTATTCGTTAAAGAATAAAAAGAGAATTCCAAAAAAACTTCAAGAAAGGCATGAGAGAATTAAAAGGGAAAGGAAAGAAATAGGGAAGAGATACAAAGAATGGATAAAAATTGAGGAGAAAATGCATAAACAATGAAAAGGCTAAAAGAAAAAGTAATATGCGCTATGTCTGGTGGCATCGATTCATCGGTGGCTGCTGCCCTTTTGAAAAGGGCAGGTTTTGATGTTGTAGGAATCTTTATGAAGTTTTGGTCAGAGCCTGTAGAGGATGGATTGATAGGGGCTTGGAATAGATGCTGTTCGCCAGAAGCTGAAAAAAGAGCAGGGAAGGTGGCTAGTTACCTTTCTATTCCATTTTATGTTTATAGATTTGAAAAAGAATTTAAGAAAAGAATAGTTGATTATTTTTTAAAAGAGCATAAAGCAGGGAGGACCCCAAATCCCTGTGTGATTTGTAACAAAGAAATAAAATTCGGAATTTTACTAGAAAAGGCTCTGGCTTTGGAGGCAGATTATGTAGCCACTGGACACTACGCCCGTCTCCGACGGGAAATTCCAACCCCCAAATCTCAAACCCCAAACTATAAATTACTAAGAGCTAAAGATAAAGGAAAGGATCAATCTTATTTTCTTTGGCAGCTCAATCAAAAGCAATTAAAGCATATTTTGTTTCCAATTGGAGATTATACCAAAGACGAAGTTAGAAAATTAGCCAAGAAGTTTGAATTACCCGTTCTCAACATTCCAGAATCTATGGAGATTTGTTTTATTTCAACTACCATAAATGATTTTTTAAAAAGATATCTTAAATCAAAACCAGGCCCCATAGTAGAACCCCGAACAAAAGCAAGCTTTATACGGAACAGGCAAGTTCACTACAGGGCAAGAAAAATTGTGGGGCAACATCAGGGATTATATTTTTACACTATTGGCCAGAGAAAAGGAATAGGACTTCCCGGCGGTCCTTACTATGTTTTAGATAAAGATATAAAAAGGAATCTTTTAATTGTAACCAAAAATGACAAGGATTTATATAAAAAAGAATTGATTGCTAAGAATATTAATTGGATTTCTGGTAAAGAGCCAGAATTGCCCTTAAAAATAAAGGCCAAAATAAGATATAGGCACCGGCCAGCCTCAGCAACTATAATCAAGAAATTGAAAGCAAAAACTTACAGATTAATTTTCGATAAGCCCCAACGAGCAGTAACTCCTGGTCAATCAGCAGTTTTTTTTAAAGGACAGGAACTTCTTGGGGGAGGAATAATTTCTAAATTATGAGATTTTTTTCCAGAAAAGAAAAATTTCAGTGATTTAGAGAAAGAACAATAAAATGAGGAAAATTTATATTTTCATTTTAAGCACATTAGTTTTAGGAGGAATAATTCTCTTAGTTAAATATTATTTGCCGGCAAAATCAGAAATCGAATTAAAAGGTCAATGCGAAATTAATGAGATGATATTTTATTATTCTAACCGGTGCGGCTGGTGTAACAAAGTGAAAACAGAAAAAACAATCCCAAAATTAAGACAACTCGGCGTGGATATAACTGAAATAGATGTAGATGTGGAGCCAATTAAGCATCAATTTGGAGGAGTCCCCACACTTGTTATAGTTGGAGAAATATATTCTGGCTATCGGACATTTGAACAATTAAAGGAAATGTTAAATTGTAAAGAATTGTGACTAAAAAAATTACTTTACCTATTAAGGGAATGCATTGCGAAAGCTGTGCCAAGATTATTGAAAAAGCTCTTTTAAAAGAAAAAGGGATAATTTCGGCTAATATTAATTTTTCTTTAGCAAAAGCGACCATTGAATATAATCCGGAAAAGATTGACAAGGAAGAAAAGGAAGAAATTAAAAAAGCGATTAAAAAGACAGGTTATGAAGCCTTGGAAAAGGAAGGAGAAATGAAGGACTCCAGCCCACCCGCCACCCTCCCACAGAAGTGGGCCCCTGAAATTAAGAAGGGGTGGCAGCGGTTTTGGTTCGGCGTTGTTTTGACTCTACCAGTATTTGTTATTTCAACTTTTTTTTATGATCCAAAATGGAATCTTTTACTTTTTGCCTTAGCTACTCCAGTTCAGGTGATTCTAGGCTGGCCTTTTTATAGAGGCACATATTTTGCTTTAAAACAAAAAATGGCTGATATGAATGTTTTGGTGGGTTTGAGTGCTTTGACTGCTTATTTCTATTCCCTTTTTGCCACTTTCTTTATTTCGGGCCCAGTCTTTTATCAGGCTTCAACTATGGTTTTAACTACTATCACCTTAGGTATGTTATTAGAAAAGATTTCTAGGGGTAGAGTAGGAGAAGCAATTAAAAAGTTGATGAATCTTGAGGCAAAAAGAGCAAAAATCTTGAGAAATGGCCAAGAAATAGATGTTTCTCCGGCAGAGATTAAAAAAGGCGACATAGTTATTGTAAGGCCGGGCGAAAAAATACCAACGGATGGAATTATTACTGAAGGCAGATCAACCATCGACGAGTCGATGCTTACTGGTGAATCGATTCCAGTAGATAAGAAAGTAGGAGACGAAGTTTTTGGGGCAACCATTAATAAAGAAGGAGTTTTTAAGTTTAAAGCAACCCAAGTGGGGGAAGAAACCACACTTTCGCAGATCATTAAGTTAGTTGAAGAGGCTCAGGCCTCAAAAGCACCTATTCAACAAATAGCAGATAAAGTAATCGCCTGGTTTGTGCCAATTGTGGTAACGATCGCCCTCCTTTCATTTGTGGTTTGGTATTTCTGGCAGGGAAGCACCTTTTTATTCGCCCTGACTGCCTTGGTGGCAGTTTTGGTTATTGCCTGTCCCTGTGCTTTGGGAATTGCTACTCCAACAGCTATTATGGCTGGGACTAGTAGAGGAGCGGAAAAAGGCATTCTAATTAAAGGGGGACAGTATCTAGAAAAGGCCCGAGAATTAACCACTATTGTTTTTGATAAGACTGGAACACTTACTAAAGGAGAACCAGAAGTAACCAATATAAGAGGAGATGTTTTAAAATTAGCAGCTAGCCTTGGAAACAATACCACTCATCCCTTGGATAAAGCCATTGTAAAAGAGGCAAAGAGCAAAAACATAGCGCTATTAAATGTCCAAAATTTCGAAGCAATTCCAGGGAAGGGAATTAAAGGAAAGATAAGAGAAAAGAAAGTCTTATTGGGAAATCGTAGACTAGTTAAGAGTGATTTAGGCAAAGAATGGGAAGAGGAAGGGAAAACAGTGATATTGATTTCAGTAGAAGGAGAAGTAAAAGGGGCAATTGCTGTTGCCGATACCTTAAAAGAACATTCAAAAGAGGCAATCGAAAATCTAAAGAAGATGGGACTAAAGATAGTAATGATTACCGGAGATAATGAAAAAACTGCACGGGCCATTGGAGAACAGTTGAGGGTTGATGAAATTTTAGCCGAGGTTCTTCCCCAAGATAAAGAAAAAGAAATTAGAAGACTTCAAAATGAAGGGAAGATTGTGGGAGCAGTAGGTGATGGGATAAATGATGCTCCGATGCTCGTAGCCTCAGATATTGGTATTGCTATGGGCGCTGGCACTGACGTAGCCAAAGAAGCTGGAGGTATTATTTTAGTTAAGGATGATATAAGGGATGTGGTTAAAGCAATTGAACTTTCCAGAAAAACTTTCTTAAAAATAAAACAAAATCTCTTTTTAGCTTTTATTTACAACGTCTTAGCTATTCCTATTGCTGCTGGCCTTCTCTATCCTTGGCTAGGTTTCTTATTAAGACCAGAAATTGCCGCTCTTGCTATGATTCTTTCTGATATATCGGTCGTGAGTAACTCTCTTTTGCTTAGAAAGTGGAACTAGTAAAGAAAAATTTCCATCAATAGCAGTCGCTTGACTGCTTTTTAAATAAATTTTAAATTAAAGATTATTATGATATACTAAGAGAGATTAAAATGAAGAAAATCATTTGGTTATTACTTTTAATTATTTTTTTAAGCCTTTGGATTAAAGCCGATTTTAGTTTAGCTCAAGAAAGCCAAATCAATCTTTATTTTTTTTATGGAGAAACTTGTTCTCATTGCAAAAAGGCAGAAAAATTTTTGGGAAATTTAAAAGAAAAATATCCTGAACTTCAAATAAAATCTTTTGAGGTTTTTGGGAATAAAGAAAATGCTGGATTGCTCTTAAAGTTCTTGGAAGCCTGCGAGGAAAAAAAACAGGTTCGCGTTCCAGTCATATTTATTGGGAATGAAGTCATAATTAGATATTTAAGCGATGAAACCACTGGTAAAACAATTGAAGCTGCAGTTTTTCAATGTTTAGAGAAGGGCTGCTCAGACCCCTTAGAGAAATTAGGAGAATGCGAGACCTGTGAATGCGAGGGCGAAATGTGCGATTGCCAGGTATGCGAGTGCAAACCCAGGGAAACCGAAATGGATCAAATCATCCGCCTTCCCTTAATTGGCGAAATTGATCTTTCTAAATTATCTCTACCGACATTGACAGTGATTTTGGGAGCCTTAGATGGCTTAAATCCCTGTGCGATGTGGGTTTTAGCATTTTTAATTATTCTTTTAATAAATACTCGTTCAAGAAAAAGGATGTGGTTAATTGGCGGGACTTTCATTCTAGCTTCAGGAATTGTTTATTTTTTAGTTTTGTCTGCTTGGCTAAATTTGTTTTTAGCAATATCCTATGTCAATCTAACAAGAAAATTGATTGGAATTCTGGCAATTGGAGTAGGGATTTGGCAGATTAAAAATTTTGTTACTTATCATCCAGGAGTTTGCAAAGTTCTTGGTTTAAGATCGAAGCTGGAAAAAGGATTGCGAGATCGGGCTGAGAAAATAGTTACTTCTCCATTTACTTTTGGAATAATAGTCGGCTTAATTATTTTAGCCCTAGGAGTGAATTTGGTAGAATTTTTCTGCTCATTCGGATTGCCAGCATTTTTTACGCAGATTTTATCTTTAAATAACTTAAGTAAATTTAGTTACTATTCTTATCTTTTGCTTTATACTTTCATTTTTATGCTCGATGATTTGATTATTCTTTTGTTAGCAATTATTACCTTAAGCAAAATTGGTTTTACTGAAAAATATAACTATTGGTCAACTCTAATTGGAGGATTATTAATACTGGCCTTGGGAATTTTGTTAATATTTAAACCCGAGCTTTTAATGTTTGGTTAAAACATCAGAAAGGGCGATGGGGAAACTGGGTGTTTCCCCGTAGCGGAAATATTAAAACCGAGGGGTTTTAAGGAGCGGTGTTAGCGCAATTGCCGAAGGCAATTGTCGCGTGCCGCGACGTTCGGTTAAGCACCATATTATCTATGAATCAAAATTGGATTAGAGAAATTCAAGAAAGGGTAAAGGGAATTCCTATTTCCAGTGGTAGATCCGATAAATTTGGCAAAATTAGTTTTGATGATTTGGTTTTCGTCCCAGCCCAGTTAGCTAAAAGACCGGTAGATTATTTTAAAGAGGAAATTAGCTCAAAGACAATTATCGGTAAAAAAAGTAAAAAACCGATAGAACTTAAAACCCCAATTATCATTGGAGCGATGTCTTTTGGGGCTTTGTCTGGCGAGGCAAAGATTGCCTTAGCCAAGGCTTCGACAATCGTCGGAACAATCGAAAACACTGGAGAAGGAGGAATACTGTCCGAGGAAAGGAAATTTTCAAAATATTTAATCGTTCAGTACAGCACTGGAAGGTTTGGTATAGATGAAGAAATATTAAAAAAGGCTGATGCCATTGAGATTAAAATTGGACAGGGGGCAAAGCCAGGTATGGGTGGCTATTTACCAGGAGAAAAGGTAACCGAAGAAATCGCCAGAATTAGAAAAGTTGAGAAAGATAAAGAAATTCGTTCTCCGGCCTGTCATCCGGATATAAAAAATGTTGAAGATTTAAGAGAAAAAGTAAGATGGTTAAGAGAAATTACAAATGGCAGCCTTATTATTATTAAATTAGGGGCTGGCGATATTGAAAATGATATTAAATTGGCAGTAAAAGCTAATCCCGATATAATTGCTATTGATGGAAAGGAAGGAGGAACGGGAGCAGCTCCTCGAGTTTTACTTGATGAAGTAGGGATTCCCACTCTCTCTGCCTTGGTAAAAGCCCGAGAAGTGTTAGATGAAATAAAAACTTCCCAGGAATTATGGATAGGGGGTGGATTAAATAAAGGTGGCGATTTTGCCAAGGCTTTAGCCTTGGGAGCCGATGCAGTATTTGTTGCCTTCCCTTTACTAATTGCCATGGGTTGTACCTATTGTAGATTGTGTCATGTAGGAAAATGTCCAAAGGGAATTGCCACTCAAGACCCAGAATTAAGAAAAAATTTAAATATTGAAAAAGCCAGCCAGAGCATTGCTTCTTTCATAAGAAATTGCACAGAAGAAATAAAAATGATTACCGGAGCCTGTGGAAAGAATGATGTCCATCATTTAACTAAAGAAGATTTAAGAACCCTAACTTCAGATATGGCAAAAATCAGTGGGGTTAAATTAGTTTCGGATTAAAATGGAAACTTTCTTTTGGATAATTTTAAGTACATTTTTAATCAGTCTAATAGCCTTTGTTGGGGCTTTAGCCTTATTTTTAAAGGAAAGGTTATTGGATAAAATCCTCCTAATCTTTGTTGCTTTTTCAGCCGGAGCTTTAATTGGAGGAGCATTTTTCCATTTAATACCGGAAGCAATTGCCAGAGCTGGAATTAACCAAATTTTAAACACATTTTTTTACTTAATTTTTGGCTTTTGTCTTTTTTTCGTCCTTGAACAATTTATCGGATGGCACCACCATCACACTAGGGAACATCCTGAAATAATGCCATTTTCTTACCTGATTTTAATCAGTGATGCTGTTCATAATTTTATTGATGGTTTAATTATTGCTGCTTCCTTTGTGATTGGATTTCCAATTGGAGCAGTTACTGCTTTAGTGGTAGCCCTGCATGAAATTCCCCAAGAAATTGGTGATTTCGGAGTTTTAGTTTACGGTGGATTTAAGAAAGGCAAGGCTTTGTTTCTCAATTTTATCTCAGGAACTACTGTTGTTTTTGGAGGAATTTTTGGCTTTCTTTTTGCTGAAAAGATAGGGGACAAGACTATTTTTCTTTTACCTTTTGCCGCCGGCACTTTTATTTATATCGCCTGTTCGGATTTGATTCCTGAAATTAAACGGGAAGTAAATATTAAGAATTCACTCATCCATTTTTTCGTATTTTTAGCTGGGATAGGCCTAATGTTAATCATAAAGTTAAGATAACCCCACCTTAATTAAAGGGCTTGACTATAATTCTTGCTTAAATTAAGGTATAATGAAGTTGTGGAAAAAGGTCGATTTTTGAAAAAACTTTAAAATTCATAAAATATTATGGAAGGATATTGCGTAAAGTGTAAAGCTAAAAGAGAAATAAAGGATGAAAAAGAAATAACAATGAAGGGAAAGGGAGGAACAAAAAGAAGAGCATTAACTGGAACTTGTCCTGCTTGTGGGACAAAAATGTTTAGAATTTTAGGGAAAGCTTAAGAATAAAACCTTTCTACCAGAATAAGATAAATTAAAGAATATTTTTAACCCAAGACCGGGAAAACTCGATTTTGGGTTGTTTGTTTTAATAAAATAGCTTTGACTAAGAAAACCCGAAATTGTATTTTTTTTATCTTTAGTGGTTTAATTTTTATTAATATTTTAGCTTGGATTGTTGTTTTCGATCTTAATGGACCTCAATTTTTGGAGGTCACTTTTTTTGATGTTGGTCAAGGAGATGCCATTTTTATTGAAACTCCAAAATTTCACCAGATTTTAATTGATGGAGGTCCAGATTCAACTATTTTAGAAAAATTGGGAAAAACTCTGCCTTTTTATGATAGATCTTTAGATTTAGTAATTTTGACCCATCCCGAATATGATCATATGGCCGGACTAATTGAGGTTTTAAAAAGATATAAAGTCGATTTTGTTTTATGGACTGGAGTGATTAGGGATACATCCGAATATGAAGAATGGCAAAAAGTAATCAGAAAAGAGGGGACAGTAATAAAAATAGCTGAATCTGGTCAAAAAATATTATGGGAATCTAACCCTAAAAATTTTATTGATATTTTATATCCCTTTGAAGATTTAGCCGGTCAGGAAATCAAAAGGAGTAATGACACCTCAATTGTGAGTAGATTGGTTTTTACTAATAACACCTTTCTTTTCACTGGTGATATTTCTAAATCAGTGGAAAAAAAAATGATTAATCGAGAAATCGATTTTAATTCTAATATTTTAAAGGTTGCCCACCATGGTTCAAAAACTTCAACTTCTGAAGAATTTTTAAAAAAAGTTTTGCCAGAAATTGCCGTTGTGCAGGTTGGAGAAAATAAATATGGACATCCAAATTCAGAGGTATTGGAAAAGTTAAAATTTTTTGATATAAAGGTTTTAAGGACAGATTTAAATGGTGATATAAAAATAATTAGCGATGGAATAAAATTTAAATATGAAACAGCAATTTCCAATTTTTAAAACAAAAATTAAGGGCGTTTCTCGCTCGTTTAATTTATCTAATCCCAAAAACTGTAAGGAATATTTTAAACTAAAAGCTGGACCGGAAATTAAAAAAATAAGAGATTATTTGAAAAAAAATACCTTTATTGCTTATTTTTTAGGGAAAAAAGGTTCTGGTAAGGGAACTTATTCTAAATTGTTTATAGAAACAGTTGCTCCTCAGCGAGTGAGTCATGTTTCTATCGGTGATATTATCAGGGATGTTCACCAAGAAATATCAAACGAGAATAAAAAAAGAGAATTAATCAATTGGCTATCAAAGAATTACCGGGGCTATATTTCGATTGATCAGGCAATCCAAGCTCTCTTGAGTAGAAGCACGGAAACCCTTTTGCCAACTGAGCTCATATTAGCTTTAGTTAAAAGAAAAATAAGTAAAATAGGAAGAAAAGCTCTTTTTATTGATGGTTTTCCTCGAGGCTTAGATCAAATATCATATTCGCTATTTTTTAGAGACCTTATTGATTATCGGGAGGATCCAGACATTTTTGTTCTCATTAATGCTCCCGAAGCTGTGATTGATGAAAGAATAAAACATCGGGTAGTTTGTCCTCTTTGTCAGACTCCCGGAAATTTAAAGCTATGTCCAACAGAAGAAGTCGTCTATGATAAAAAGCAGGGAAAATTTTATTTAATCTGTCATAATCCTGATTGTAAAGGAAGAAAAATGGTTTCAAAAGAAGGGGATGAGTTAGGGATAGAGCCAATAAGAGATCGTTTAGAAATGGACGAAAAATTAATAAGGCAAGCCTTTTCACTTTACGGAATCCCGAAAATTCTTTTGAGAAATTCAGTTCCGATAAAATTGGCAAAAGATTTTGTTGATGATTATGAAATTACCCCAGAATATAGTTATCAGTGGGATGAGAAAAAAAAGAAAGTCAAAATAATTGAAAAACCCTGGATAGTTTTAGATGATAAAGGGGTTCGATCTTTCAGTTTGTTGCCTCAAGCCATGGCAGTTTCTTTAATTAAACAAACAGTAGATATTTTAAATCTCTGAGCCTTATAACAGAAAGATCTTACTATTGGGTAAAAACTGTGGATATTTCAGAAGAATGAATGAGGTCTAAAAATTTGACAGCTTTTTTAAAAAGGATTAATATTAAATTAGCCCTGCTAAATTCTTTCTAGCTGATTCTGGGACAAATGTTCTTCTTAGGGAGCCTGATATGATGTGTAACCCGAGGGCTACACCTTGGGCACCCACTTGGATTTTTTCCAGAAAGACTCTCTAGAAAGAAAGGCAGGGCTTTTTGATTTATAAAATTAATTTTTCTTTACTTCTGCTAAAATTTTTTGGACTCTATTTTTCGTGGACATTACTGAGATATCTATCACTTCATATCCTAAGTTTTCATAACTTTCTTTTAATAGTTTACTTAGCTTATTAGCTATTTGTTTATCTTCGGCTCTAGCATAATCTTTTTTAAATGAAAATTGTTCTAAAAAGAATATTTTTCTATAACTTTGTTCTTGGCACAGTCTTATAACCTCTTTCGAATCCAACCCACAAATTTGATAATAGGCGATACTACAAGGTATAGCATTATCAAAAAATACTATTTTATTTTTTGGTATTCTTTTCTCCCTTCCAATTTTTATTTTTAAAATTTTTCTTTGAAATTCCACTTCATCTTTTCTAATTTCTTCTAAAGTTTTTCCTTCACTCATCTCTTTATCTATTAATGCCCTAGCTGCGTCAGGAATTGTTATATAACCTAATTTTGCCAATTCATTGAGCACTGTTGTTTTTCCTGAAGAGGGTCCGCCGGTTATTACATACCAATTATTAACTGTCTGTCTCATATTAAAAAGTCGGGGTGCCGGGAGTCGCACCCGGGTCACAGGACCCCCAGCCCTGTATAATAACTGTTATACTACACCCCGATTTTACTTTCTTTTTGATAAAGCTTTTATACATTTGGTGCAAGCCAAAATTCTTTTACCGGCAAATTTTCGATAGAGTTCTTTTTTTACACCACGGGGAACTTGAGCCCATTGCAAATTTGGGCGCTTTCTTTTCTTAATAGTCCGATGATATTTTCCCCGAAGTTTTGATAGTCTCCAGGCAAGCTGTGATTTTTTGCCACAAATAGCACATTTTTTTTCCATCTTTTTATTTTATCAAGAATTTTAATTTTTACAAGATTCATAGTATACTATAATAAAATCGAATTTATGGAAACCATTATTTTTTCTTTAATTATCTTAATTTTTTCCATTGTTATTCACGAAGTTTCTCATGGAGCAATGGCAGATTATTTAGGTGATCCAACGGCAAAATACGCTGGTCGTCTTACTCTAAACCCAATAAAGCACTTAGACCCCTTCGGTTCAATTATTTTGCCGATTTTACTTTTAATTTTAACTGGAGGGGAGGGACCAATTTTTGGTTGGGCAAGGCCAGTGCCGATAAACCCATATAATTTTAGAGACAAAAAATGGGGGAGTTTAAAAGTGGCAATAGCCGGGCCGGGATCAAATATTTTGGTGGCTATAGCTTTTGGTTCTTTAATCAGATTTTTTCCATTACCTGTTCAGCTTTTATATCTTTTTAGTATTATTGTTATTTTAAATCTTTTATTAGCAATTTTTAATTTAGTTCCAATTCCACCCTTAGATGGTTCTCATATCCTTTTTTCTCTTTTATCAGAGAAATATCAAAAGTTTAAATTATTTTTACAACAATACGGGTTTTTCATTTTGATTTTATTTATCTTTTTTGGCCTTCAGTGGATATTCCCCTTAGTATCATTGGCTTATCAAGTAATTGTTGGAAGATTACCTTTATTTTTTTGATTTCTATTTTTATTGACATTTTTAAATTTATTTGTTAACTTAAAATGTAAGCGCAAAGCGCTTAATTTTTAAATTACCATTATGTCAACCATTCATCAGTTAATTAAAAGGGGTCGGAAAAGAATTAAAAAGCGTACGAAAACGCCGGCTTTGAAGTTTAGCTTCAACCCCCTAAAAAATCGACCGAAGAAATATTCTTCTCCATTTAAAAGAGGAGTATGCATGAAAGTCTTTACTGTTACCCCCAAAAAGCCAAACTCAGCCTTAAGAAAAGTAGCCAGAGTAAGATTAACCAATGGAATGGAGATTACTGCCTATATCCCTGGAGAGGGTCACAATTTGCAAGAACACTCAGTAGTTCTAATTAGGGGAGGAAGGGTAAAAGATTTACCCGGAGTAAGATATCACATTGTCAGAGGAGTTTTAGATACGGGTGGAGTAGAAGGAAGAAAGCAAGAAAGGTCAAAGTACGGGACTAAAAAAGAAACCTAATTTGATATCGTTAATATGTCAAGAAAAAAGGAAGAAAAAAGAATTATTTCCCTCGATCCACTTTATAATAATGTTACTGTGACCAAACTTATTAATCAGGTGATGAGACGGGGAAAAAAAGAATTAGCCAGAAAGATTGTCTATCAATCTTTTGATATTATTAAAGAAAAAACCAAAAAAGAACCCCTGGAGGTTTTTGAGCAAGCATTAGAAAATGCCTCCCCTTTACTTGAAGTAAAACCGAGAAGAATTGGTGGAGCGACCTATCAAGTTCCAAGAGAAGTAAAGGGAGAAAGAAGATTAACTCTGGCTATGCGCTGGATAATTCAGGTAGCTAAATCAAAGAAAGGAAGGCCAATGAAAGAGAAATTAGCTGATGAATTAATCGCAGCTTCAAATAATACTGGAGCAGCTGTTAAGAAAAAAGAAAACACTCATAAAATAGCTGAAGCTAACAGAGCCTTTGCCCACTTTGCGTGGTAAGGCGCTTCTGCGGTACTCATCCTTCTTAAAAATAATATTCAGAATCGGAAAGGGGTCGGGGAAACCCTTCGGTTTCCCCGTATAGGAAAATATTAAAAACCGAGGGTTTTTAAAGAGCGAGCCCGAAGCGATCCGCCCTGGGCGGGGAGCGCCAGAACTTTGTTCTGGAGAGGGCGAGCGATTAACTTTGTATTACCACTATGCCAAGAACTTATCCTCTCCAACGCTATCGTGATATTGGTATTATTGCTCATATTGATGCCGGGAAAACAACGACAACCGAGCGGGTTTTGTTTTATACCGGTGTTTCCTATAAAGTCGGTAATATTGATGAAGGAACAACAATTATGGATTGGATGGTTCAGGAAAGAGAAAGAGGAATTACGATTACTGCTGCTGCTACTACCTGTTTTTGGACTCCAAGGAATTTACCGAGAGAAAAGGAGAATGAGTATAGAATAAATATTATTGATACCCCCGGTCATATTGATTTCACAGCTGAAGTCCAGAGGTCCTTGCGGGTTTTAGACGGAGCAGTTGTTGTTTTTGATGGAGTGGCTGGGGTTGAACCTCAGTCAGAGACAGTTTGGTATCAGGCTGATAAATTTAAAGTTCCCCGAATTTGTTTTATAAATAAAATGGATAGGATTGGGGCTTCCTTTGAAAAAAGCTTAGAATCAATTCGGAAAAAATTAACTAAAAATGCCATCGCCCTTCAATTACCGATAGGTGAGGAAGATAAATTTGAAGGAGTGATTGATCTTTTAGAAATGAAGGCGCTAAAATTTGAGGGTGATTTTGGCCAGACAGTGGTTGAAGAAAAAATTCCAGAGAATTTATTAGAAAAGGCAAAGGAATGGCGAAAAAAACTGGTTGAGAAGATTGCGGCTGAAGATGCAACACTTTTGGAGAAATATTTAGCAAAAAAAGAAATTTCAGTTTCAGATTTAAGAAAAGTTTTAAGAAAAGCAACTTTAGATTATAAATTGATACCTGTTTTTTGTGGATCGGCTCTAAAGAATAAAGGAGTCCAACCCCTACTGGATGGAGTTTGTTACTATCTTCCAAATCCTTTGGATCTCCCTCCGGTTAGAGGAACCGATCCTAAAACTGGTAAAGAAATTGAGAGAAAGACTGATGATAAAGAACCATTTTCTGCTTTAGTTTTTAAAGTCGCCGCCGATCCCTACGTGGGGACTTTGACTTATTTCCGAGTTTATTCTGGCTCTTTACAAAGAGGATCTTATGTTTTGAACTCAACCACAGGAGAGCGAGAAAGGATTGGCCGGATTTTAAGAATGCATGCTAATGAAAGAGAAGAAATAAAAGAAATTTTTACCGGAGATATTGGAGCAACTATTGGATTGAAAAAAACTTCTACCGGTCATACCTTGTGTGATGAATCCCATCCTATTGCTCTTGAGAAAATCACTTTTCCCGAACCCGTTATTTCTGTCCGGATTGAACCAAAGACCAAACAAGATCAAGAAAAAATGAGTTTAGCCTTGAAAAAATTAACTGAAGAGGACCCAACTTTTCAAGTTAAAGGAGATTTAGAAACTGGTGAGACTATTATTTCGGGAATGGGCGAGTTGCATTTAGAGATTATTACTGATCGAATGAGAAGGGAATTTAAAGTCGAAGGTAATGTTGGGAAACCCCAGGTTGCTTACAAAGAAACGATTAAGGAAGAAGCTGTTGCTGAAGGAAAATATATTCGTCAATCAGGAGGTCGGGGTCAATATGGCCACGTTTGGTTGAGAGTTCGACCAAGAAAGCGGGGGGAAGGCTTTGAATTCATTGATAAGATTAAAGGAGGTATTATTCCCAGAGAATTTATTCCGGCAGTTAAGAAAGGAGCAAAAGAGGCCATGGATAAAGGAATAATAGCTGGCTATCCAATGGTTGATATGGAAGTGACTTTGTATGATGGTTCTTTCCATGAGGTTGATTCTTCAGAAATCGCCTTTAAAATTGCCGCCTCTGCCGCCTTACAGGGAGCCTCTAAAAGAGCAAAACCAGTTTTACTTGAACCAATAATGCGTCTTGAGGTTATTATCCCTTCGGAATTTTTTGGCGATACTATTGGCGATTTGAGTGCTAGACGAGGAAAAATTGAAGAGACAAAAGACAGAATAAATCTCAAAGTAATTGAGGCGAAAGTTCCTTTAGCCGAAATGTTTGGTTACGCTACCGCTCTAAGAAGTTTGACAGAAGGAAGAGGAATTTTTACAATGGAGTTTGATTATTATGAAGAAGTTCCTCAAAATATTGCCCAGGAAATAATCGAGGGTAAAAGACGGTAAAAACTATTGACCCCGTTAGAAATTTTACATATAATTGTATTGGTTGAAATCCATTATTCATCATAAATAAAAGAAATAATTTAGAAATATTTGAATCAAAAATTTCTAAACGAGGTTGACTTTATTTTTTGTTTTAATAAAATAATAATATAACATTATTAGGGTCTAGGGTTTAGGGTCTAGGAGATTAGATATCTAATTAACTAAAAACCTAAGCGCTAAAAACCTAGACGCTAGACAAAAATATGCCAGGAAAAGAAAAATTCGAGCGGGTTAAACCCCATGTTAATATCGGAACAATCGGTCATGTTGACCATGGTAAGACTACTCTTGTCGCTGCCGTCCTTAAGATTTTAAACATGAAGGGATTTAAAGTTAGTCGCACTTCGTCTGGTTCTCCAAAGGCAGTCGATGAGATTGATTCAGCTCCTGAAGAAAAAGCCAGGGGGCTGACAATTTCTATTTCCCACTTAGAATATGAAACCGAAAAAAGGCACTATGCTCACATTGATTGCCCTGGTCATGCTGACTACGTTAAAAACATGATTACTGGAGCCGCTCAGATGGATGGAGCTATCTTAGTAGTTTCAGCTCCAGATGGGCCAATGCCTCAAACAAGAGAGCATATTTTACTTGCTCGACAGGTTGGTTTACCATCTTTGGTAGTCTTTTTAAATAAATGTGATGCTGTTGATGACCCAGAAATTACAGATTTGGTTGAATCTGAAATTAGAGAACTTTTGAAAAAATATGATTATCCAGGAGATGAAATTCCAGTCATTCGGGGATCGGCTCTAAAAGCCCTGGAAGCAAAATCTCCAGACGATGAGGTAGCCAAGCCAATTTTAGATTTAATGAAAGCTGTAGATGATTATATCCCCGAACCAGCGAGAGAAACTGATAAACCTTTCTTGATGGCCATTGAGGATGTTTTCTCAATTGCCGGGAGAGGAACTGTTGCTACTGGAAGAGTTGAAAGAGGGGTAGTTCATCCTAATGAAGAAGTTGAATTAATAGGATTTAAACCGACAGCCAAAACCGTAGTTGTAAGTATTGAAATGTTTAATAAAATACTTGACGAAGGAAGGGCAGGAGATAATGTTGGAATTTTACTCCGAGGCCTTAAAAAAGAAGAGGTAGAGAGAGGTCAAGTTTTGGCAAAACCAGGCTCAATTACTCCTCATACCGAATTTGAGGGTGAGGTCTATGTTTTGGCAAAAGAAGAAGGTGGTCGTCACACCCCCTTCTTTTCCGGTTACAAGCCCCAGTTTTATTTCCGGACCACTGATGTTACCGGTGAAGTAACCTTACCTGAAGGAACAGAAATGGTTATGCCTGGTGATACAGTTAATTTGAAAATCAAATTAATTGCCCCAATTGC
Source organism: Patescibacteria group bacterium (assembly GCA_020148145.1). NCBI lineage: Bacteria > Patescibacteria group bacterium. The sequence continues at coordinate 23,516 of JAHCRE010000012.1, forward strand.
TCTTGAAGAAAAACAAAGATTTGCAATTAGAGAAGGAGGAAAGACCGTTGGAGCAGGGGTAGTGACCAAAATAATCAAATAAATAAAAAATTAGTGTTCTTTTAAGATGCCGATAAAAAAGAAAGAAACAGTAGTTGAGGAAAAGATAAAGCCTAAGTTACGCATTAAGTTGAAAGCTTATGATCATAAAGTTATTGATAATACTACTCGCCAAATTATAGAGACCGCTTTGCGCTACGGAGCTGAAATTTCAGGACCTGTTCCATTACCAACTGAGATTCATAAATACACAGTGAATAGATCTACCTTTGTTCACAAAGACAGCAGGGAACAATTCGAAATGAGAATTCATAAGAGATTAATTGATATTTTTAACCCAACTCCCAAGGTTATTGATGCCCTAATGAGTTTAAACCTACCAGCCGGAGTTGATATTGAAATCAAGATGTAGATATCGACTCCCAGAAAGGGGTCGGGAAAACTGGGTGAGGGGCCCGCTTGCGGGAGGGCGGCGGGCGGGTGGCGTCCCGTAGTGGAAAAACAGCGAGCCCAAGGCGAGCGTCAGAAACCGAAGGTTTTGAGGAGCGGAGCGAAGCCCCGAAGGGGCGCTCGAGCGAAGCGAGAGGGAGCGGAGCGACGGAGTTGATATTGAAATAAAAATGTAAGAACCCTATAAATTTCGAATCGAAACGAATTACGAATTATCTTAATTTTTTAAAATTTTAGTGTATAATTACACATGGAGATTGAATTTTTAAATTAATAAAAGATTTTTAAAGCAACTATCAATTTGAATACCGGGTTAGTTGCCCGGTATTTCATTAGAACAAATTAATTATTATTCGTAATTCGAAAAAGTTCGTAATTTGTAAGACTATGAAATTCATTTTAGGTTTAAAAATTGGAATGTCGCAAATTTTTGATAAAGAAGGCCGGGTAATACCGGTGACCTTAATTGAGGCTGGACCTTGCCAAGTTACCCAAATAAAAAAGGGAGAGACCGATGGATATACAGCCGTCCAAATAGGATTTAAAAAAATCGAGAAAAAAAAGACTACAACCCCCCCACCACCCTCCCGCCGAAGGCGGACCCCTATAAAAAAGACAATGAAAAAAAAGCCATTTAGGTATTTAAGAGAACTTCGAAACGCTAAAGATTATAAAATTGGCGATGAAATTTTAGCCTCCGTTTTTAAAGAAGGAGATAGGGTCTTAATTTCGGGAATTTCAAAAGGCAGGGGATTTGCTGGAGTAGTCAAAAGATGGGGATTCGCCGGCTTACCCAAAACCCATGGAACAAAGCATGGGCTAAGAAAAGGAGGAGCAATTGGATCGAGCTATCCCCAGAGAGTTGTTAAAGGTAAAAAGATGGCTGGAAGAATGGGGAGTGCTCGAGTGACAGTTAAAAATTTGAAAGTAGTTAAAGTTGATTCAGAGAATAATTTATTGGCTGTAAGGGGAGCGGTGCCAGGAAGGAGGGGAACATTATTAGAGATTAGAGGATAGATGCTCGAGTGAGTTATTTCCAAAGTACGCAGTCGATTTTCCCACCGAGAAAATCGCTGCTCGTCTCTCGGCCTCGCTCTCCGCCTTTGGCGGAACCATGGCCGCGAGGCCTCCGAGACGTCTTTGTAAACACTCACTCTCGCTTGGGGGGAGAGGAGAGAAAAATAAAAAAACGGGCATTTAGAGTCTGCCCGAAGGACTTTCGCTATATTAAGGGTTTAAAGAGCTTAATGGATAGTAAGCAATGCCCCGGTAATGATAAGAATCTGTCCTAAATGTTCTTCTTCAAAGCAGCTTCCTAGGATACATCCAGTCATAGCTAATATTATTACCAGAGTCCATTTTACATCTCCGATCCACCACCATGCAGTAACAGCTACTATTCCTAATAGTGCTACAGGTATTCCTATATATGCCAATCTATATACCAATCCATCACTCCATTTCATTTTTATTATCTCCCAAATAATATCATAGCAAGTTAAATATGTTAGTCAAAACCTACAATCAAAAAGGAGAAGAAATTGGTCAGACGAAATTACCAAAGGAAATTTTTGAAGTAAAAATTAATACTGATTTAGTTCATCAGGTGGCGGTTAGCCAGATGGCTAGAAAAAGAATTAGAATTGCTAAGGCCAAGACCCGAGCTGAGGTAAGAGGCGGGGGAAGAAAACCCTGGGCTCAGAAAGGAACTGGGAGAGCAAGGCATGGTTCAATTAGATCCCCTCTCTGGCGAGGAGGTGGAGTAACTTTTGGACCCAGAACTGAGAGAGTTTTTAAGAAAAAGATTAACAAAAAAATGAGAAAAAAGGCCCTATTCATGGTTTTATCGGCTAAGGCAAAAGAGAATTTACTTTTGATATTAGATAGTTTGAAATTAGATCAACCAAAAACAAAATTAATGGAAAAAATTTTAAAAGGTCTAAAATCAAAAATCAAGACTCTAAAAGAAAAAAGTATCCTCATTGCTCTTTCCCAAAAAGATGAAAATATTATCAGAGCTTCCCGAAACATCCCTAACCTTCAAACCATTGAGACAAGAAACCTTAATGTTTTAGACCTACTTTCTTTCAAATATTTAATGATGCCAAAAGGAGCAATAAAAGTAATAAAAGAAACATTTTTAAAGTAAAATAAATTATGGCAATTTTAGATGTTTTTAAAAAACGAAGAAAAGTTAAAGGAAAAAAAATAGTAAAAGAAAAAAAACCGAAAGAGAAACTGATTGAAAGGACTCCAACTCCTAGGCCAGAGTCTCAAAAACGAGCCCCTAAACCTAAAATAGGTGAAGCTTATCGAATTTTAAAGGCCCCCCAGGTCACCGAGAAAGCCACTGGTTTAGTTGCAAAAAATCAATATGTTTTTAAAGTCTTTCCTAAGGCAAATAAAGTAGAAATAAAAAAAGCCATTGAGAATCTTTATAGAGTTAATGTGATATCTGTTAAAATTATTAAAATCCCCAAAAAACCGAGGAGATTGGGAAGAATCTCAGGCTGGAGAAAAGGATACAAAAAAGCAATTGTTGGAATTAAAAAAGGACAAAAAATAGAAATATTATCTCGCTAAAAAATGAAAAAAACTATTGTAGCCAAAAAAATATTAACCAAAAAAGAACCCGAAAAGAAATTACTTTTGCCTTTAAAAAAAAGAGGAGGGAGGGCTAGATCGGGTCGGATAACTGTTCGTCATCGGGGAGGAGGAGCGAAAAGACTTTATAGAATGGTTGATTTTGGTCAAGAAAAAATAGGAATAACAGCAAAGATTATTGCCTTAGAGTACGATCCTAATAGGACTGCTTTTATTGCCCTCGTTCAATATCAAGATGGAGAAAAAAGATATATTTTAGCTCCTCAAGATTTAAAAATTGGAGATCAAATTATTATTTCAGAAAAAGCTGAGATTAAGTCTGGAAATCGAATGAAATTAAAGAATATTCCAGTTGGGAATACGGTTTATAATATAGAAATTGTGCCTGGTCAGGGAGGAAAAATGGTAAGGGGGGCAGGAACAGGAGCTAAGGTACTAGCTCAGGAAGGAAAATATACTCATTTGGAAATGCCTTCAGGGGAAGTTAGAAAAGTCTCTCAAGAGTGTTTTGCCACTGTGGGGATGGTTTCTCGACCGGAATGGCGCTATATTCCGGTTGGTAAAGCTGGAAGAGCTCGCCGGCGAGGAAAAAGACCGGCTGTCCGGGGAACGGCAATGATTCCCCCCGCTCATCCGCATGGAGGAGGAACGGGAAAATCCCCAATTGGCCTTGCTCACCCAAAAACTCCCTGGGGGAAACCAGCCTTAGGGGTTAAGACTAGAAAAAGAAAACAAACAGACAAATTTATAATTAAAAGAAGAAAAAAGAAAAAGAAGTAATTTTAATCGATAATATTATGGCACGTTCACTTAAAAAGGGTCCTTTTATTGACCAAAAATTATTAAAGAAAATAAAAAAAATAAAACCCGGAACCAAAGAAATCATCAAGACCTGGTCTCGGGCTTGCACCATTGCTCCTGAAATGGTTGGTTTTACTTTTGGGGTTCATAATGGAAGAGAATTTATTCCGGTTAAGGTAACTGAAGACATGGTTGGTCATCGCCTAGGTGAATTTTCTCCAACTACCAAGTTTTCCCGACACGGCGGAAAAATGCAGAAAGGGTTAGAAAAGAAAATGGCTGAGAGGGAAACAGAGAAATTAAAATCATCTTAACGTCTTAACGTCTAAACATTTAAGTCTCTCAATTTATTTTATTTTAATATTAGAATGCTTGAATGTTTAAATGAAGTTATGCCAGTTACTGTTAAATTACGTTATCTAAGGATTGCTCCTCGAAAAGTTAGATTGGTTGCTGATTTAATTCGGAAAAAGAAAGTTGAGGAAGCTCAGACCGTTTTAAATTTTGTAACTAAAAAAGCGGCTTTGCCTTTATTAAAACTTTTAAAATCAGCTATTGCCAACGCTAAAAATAATTTTGGTTTAGAAGGAACAAATCTCTATATTTCTAAAATTACTGTTGATGAAGGTTCAAAATTAAAAAGATGGAGGAGTAGGGCTCGTGGTCGGGCTTCGGAGATTCAGAAAAAAACTTCCCATGTAACCATTGTTCTAGAAGAAATTGAAAAAAAACCAAAAGAAGTTAAGAAACTAAAAAAAGTTAAAAAAGTAAAGAAAGAAATTCCTAAAATAAAAAAGCCCGCTTTACCAAAACCAAGACCAGAAAAAGAAATAAAAAAACCAAAAATTGAAAGGGGAATTAAAAAAATATTCAGGCGCAAAGCATTCTGAATAGCTAAAAACGTGACTCACAAGGTTCATCCAAAAATTTTTCGAATAAAAAAGATAACCGATTGGAACTCTCGGGGATTTTATCAAAAAAAGTTTTCAGAACACTTGAAAGAAGATTTTAAAATTAGAGAATTTTTAAGAAAAAAGTTGGGAAAAATTGGGGTTGATCGAATTGAAATCGAAAGATTTCCAACTAAAATAAATATTATCATTTCTACTGCAAGACCAGGTCTCATTATTGGCCGGCGAGGTGGAGGAATTGAGGAATTAAAAAATGAACTGGAGAAAAAACTTTCTAAAAAACTCCTTCCTAAAGGTAAAAAAACTCCTTCAAGGAAATTGAGGCTTGAAATCAGAGAAATTAAAGATCCTTGGTTGTCTGCTAGTCTTTCGGCCCAATGGATTGCTCAACAGATTGAAAAAAGAGTTTCTTATCGGAGAGTCTTAAAACGAGCTTTGGATAGAATTATGAGTCATAAAGAAGTTCAAGGAGCAAGGGTGGAAGTAGCCGGTAGATTAAATGGAGTAATGATTGCTAGAACCGAATGGTTAAAAAAAGGAAAATTGCCTCGCCAGACCCTCCGGGCTGATATTGATTACGGAGTAGCGCGAGCTTATTGTACTTATGGAGTAGTGGGAGTAAAAGTTTGGATATATAAAGGAGAAAAATTCTGAAATAACAACCCAAATCGGAGAGGGGTCGGTCAAGACGCGAGGCTTCTCCGCGAAGCCTGCGAAGCGGATTGAGTCGGAAAGCCCCGTCTGGGAAACCATTCGGTTCTCCCGTATAGGAAAATATTAAGAACCGAAGGGA
>JAHCRE010000013.1 GCA_020148145.1 Patescibacteria group bacterium
GTTCTCTCGAACTTCTCCTTCTTCGCCATTGGTCCTTATCCTCCCTCAGTTCCCATGCCTTACCGAGGACATTGTTTACGGGTTGAACGCTTCCGGCGCCCATCCGACTGTTGGCGCGGTGCTACGCAATAAAACCGATCATTGTTAGACACATTCCCTGTGGAGCTGCTGATGGGACTTGAACCCATGACCTCTTCCTTACCAAGGAAGTGCTCTGCCCCTGAGCTATGTGGGCTTCGTTCCAGCAGACTTTCTACCTTCCTGATGGAGCGGGTGATGGGAATCGAACCCACATCATCAGGTTGGAAACCTGAGGCTTTACCACTAAGCTACACCCGCATCAGCCTTCAGGCGTTGTAGTCGGTGGCTTTAGTTAATGAAAGTCGGAGCGGAGGGATTTGAACCCTCGATCTCCTGCTCCCAAAGCAGGCGCCCTAAACCACTAGGCCACGCTCCGCATCTTTTAATATAACAGCAATCTTTTCCTGTGTCAAAATATTTTAAATATGTTATAATAAAAATGATGAACTTCAAGAAAATCCTTGACCAGTTGAATATTCCTGCTCAGTGTAGAAAATATGAAACTCCTCTTTGGCAATGTCCTCAGACCCTTTTTTTGCTCATGGGAGTACTTATTATTGGAACAGTTACCACTACCTATTCAGTAGGTAGAGTTTTTTTTGAGGATCCGGAAATGATAGCCCTAATTGTCCTTTTATTAACCGCGGTTTTATTTACTATCGCCTTTGTCATTACTAGTTCTTTTGAAAGATTGGCTGAAGCCAATCGAATGAAGTCGGAATTTGTTAAAATTGTTTCCCATCAGTTGCGTTCTCCCATTACTAATTTAAGTTGGGGGATTGATGCTTTAATGTCTGGAGAATTAGGAAGCATTAGAGAAGGACAAGTAGAATATTTAAGAATTCTAAAAGAAAATTCAGGCCGGATGAAAGAATTAGTCGAGGATTTACTTAATGTTTTAAGAATTGAGGAGGGATCTTTACACTTTGGGAAAGAAAAAATTTCTTTAGAAGAAATAATAAAAAACTTAATTTTAAAATTCCAACCTTTTGCTAAAGCTTCAAATGTTAAGATAAAATTTAAATCAACTCCAAGTCTACCAGAAGTTTTTACTGACCTTCACCAAATAAAAAACGTGATGGAGAATCTCTTGGATAATGCTATTCGCTATATTAAAGGAAAAGGAGAAATTGAGATTTATTTAAGGAAAAAGGAAAACGAAATTTTTTTTGAAATCAAAGATAATGGAGTTGGTATTCCTAAAGAAGATCAAAAATATATTTTCCAGAAATTTTTTCGGGCAAAAAACATAAAGAGGTCGGAAATCAAAGGAAGTGGTCTGGGCCTTTTTATTACCAAATCAATTATTGAAAGATTAGGAGGGAAAATTTGGTTTGAATCTAAGGAGAATAAAGGGACAACTTTTTGGTTCACTTTACCAATTAAATAACTGATTAGCTTGTAGCTTATTAGCTTATTAGGAATTTATAACATACTAAAAAGCTAACCGGCTAAGAAGCTAAAAAGCTAAATATATGAAAAAAATATTATTTATTGAAGACGAATTAGCTCTTCACCAAACTTTTGGAAATATTTTAAGAGAGAAGGGTTATGAAATGATTTCGGCCTTTGATGGAGAAGAAGGCCTCAAATTAATAAAAACTGAAAAACCAGATTTAATTCTTTTGGACCTTATTTTACCAAAGATCAATGGTTTTGAGGTTTTAAAGAGATTAAAAGAGGAAAAAGAGATAAAGAAAATCCCGGTTATTATTATAACTAACCTTGAAGATATGGAAAACATAAATAAAGCCCTTGAATTGGGAGCAACAACTTACTTAGTAAAGGCAAGTTATAGCCCAGAAGAAGTATTAGAGAAAATCAAAAAAATCTTAGGAGAACGCTAAAAAATTCATAGTTTAGAATATGAGAATTGAACCAAGACAATTAAAAGCCTTTCTTTTAGATGCTGGTTTGGTGACTAAAGAGCAATTTGAAAAAGCCCTAAAAAAAGCGGAAAAAAATAGACAGAGGGTCGGCGATGTTTTAGTTTCTGAAGGTTTAATTACCCAGGAGGAATTAATCAAGCTCGAGGCCTATATTCTGGGAATTCCCTTTATTGACTTAGAAAAGCAGAAAATCTCACCTGAAATTTTAAAGATTATTCCTGAACCAATTGCCAGATCCCATAATATTGTTGCTTATAGAAAAAAAGGGAAAAAATTAGAAGTAGCCATGCTAGATCCAGAAGATTTAAGGACTATTGAGTTCATTAAAAAGAAGGCCAATCTGAGGATTTTACCAAGACTAACCACCCCAGATTCTATTAAAAATGTTTTGCGTCAATACCAAAAGACTTTGGAGGCTGAATTTGGAGAGATAATAAAAAAAGAGGTTGGGGAAATAATTCCAATAAGAGAAGAAGAGATGGTGGAAGAAAAAGAGGAACTAAAAAAAGTAGCCGAGGAATTACCAGTCATTCGGATTGTTGACACTTTGTTAAAGCACGCCGTTTTACAGAGAGCTTCTGATATTCATATAGAACCAACAGAAAAAGAGGTAATAATTAGATATCGAATTGATGGAATTTTACGTGATGCCATGGTTCTTCCAAAACAGGCCAGTTCAGGAGTTGTAGCCAGAATTAAAGTCCTCTCTCGTCTAAAATTGGATGAACATCGACTCCCCCAAGATGGCCGGTTTAAAATTGAAACTGAGGAATATCGCTATTCTCTTCGAGTTTCCATTCTCCCAGTTTTTAATGGAGAGAAGATTGTCATGAGATTATTACCAGAAAAGGCTAAAGCCTTCACTTTAGAAGGTCTAGGACTGAGGGGGGAAGCCCTAGAAAGAATTCAAACTAATTTAAGAAAACCAGTAGGAATGATTTTGGTTACTGGCCCTACTGGCTGTGGAAAAACCACAACTTTGTATGCCATGATGGAGATTTTAAATACTCCGGCAGTTAATATTTCAACCGTTGAAGACCCAATCGAATATCGAATGCCAAGAATCAATCAGACCCAGGTTAATCCCAAGATAGGTTTGACTTTTGCCTCAGGATTAAGAGCTTTTGTTAGGCAAGATCCAGATATTATTATGGTTGGGGAAATTAGAGATAATGAAACCACTGCCTTAGCTATTAATGCTAGCTTGACCGGACATTCAGTTTTATCAACTTTACATACCACTAATGCTGCTGGCGCCGTTCCTCGATTAATCGATATGAAGGCTGAACCATTTCTGATTTCCTCAACTTTAAATTGCATTTTAGCCCAAAGATTGGTCAGAAGATTTTGTAAAGAAAAAGAAAAATACAATCCATCAGAATCAGAAATAGAAAATTTAAAAAAATATTGCGATTTGGATAGAATTTTGCAAATTTTAAGAGAAGAAAAGCTGATTAAAAAAGATCAAACCTTTAAAGACATTGAATTTTATCGGCCAAAGTCCTCAAAAGAATGCCCAGAAGGTTATAAGGGCCGAATTGGAATCTTTGAAGTTTTACCAGTTACTGAAACTATAAAAGAGTTAATTGTGAAACAGGCTACTTCTGACCAGATTCAGGTCCAGGCCCAGAAAGAAGGGATGAGAACAATGATTGAAGATGGATTTTTAAAGGCTGCCCAGGGAATAACCTCAATCGAGGAAGTGTTAAGAGTTATAATTGAGTAAAAACCCATATCGGAAGAGGGTCGGTCAAGACGCGAGGCTTCTCCGCGAAACCTGCGAAGCGGGTTGAGTCGGAAAGCCCCGTCTGGGAAACCTTTCGGTTTCCCCGTATAGGAAAATATTAAAAACCGAAGGGACGCGAGAGTTCTTAGCTCTGCGGAAACTCCCGTCCTAGGGTTTTTAAAGAGCGAGCCCGAAACCCAAAGGGCGCCAGCCGAAGGCTGGGAGAGGGCGAGCGATCTAAATCTGTAGTACCACTATGCCTAAGTATTTTTATACTGCCAAATCTTTTGGAGGAGAAATGAAATCAGAAGTTTTGGAAGCCGAAGACCTCCATCAATTAGCCAGAACTCTTCGCCAAGAAGGATATATTTTAATTTCGGCAACTTTGGAGGGAAGGGAGGTTAAGGAAAGAAAATTTGAGATCTCCCTTCCTTTTTTTGGAGGAGTTTCTCTGATTGAGAAAATGATGTTTACTAGAAACCTTCGGGTGATGATTGCTGCCGGCGTTTCTTTGCCTCGGGCCTTGGGAACTTTGGCCATACAGTCAAAAAGTAAAAAGTTTAGAGAGGCTTTATTAGATATAGCCGAAGAGATAACTAAAGGGAAGAATTTTTCTGACTCTTTGGCTAAATATCCTGATATTTTTTCTGAACTTTTCTCCAGCATGGTAAAGATAGGGGAAGAGGCAGGAACTTTGGAAGATGTTTTAAAAACTTTAACCGGACAGATGGAAAGGGAGTACGAATTATCATCAAAAGTAAAGGGGGCAATGATCTACCCAGCAGTTATCATTTGCGCAATGATAGGGATTGGAATTTTAATGCTGGTTATGGTTGTCCCGAGATTAGCCGAAACTTTTGAGGAATTGAATGTTGAACTTCCTCCCACCACCCAATTAGTAATTTCTTTAGGTAATTTTTTGGCTGAAAAATGGCCCCTTGCTATTTTAATCGTTTTTGCCACTTTATTTTTATTCAGATTGATTTTAAAGACAAAAGAAGGAAAAAGAATAATCGATACCTTAATTTTAAAAATTCCTATTGTCTCACCCATTATTAGAAAAACTAACTCTGCCTATACAGTCAGAACTTTAAGTTCTCTTATCACCTCAGGAGTGCCGATTGTGAGATCTCTAGAGATTACTTCTGGGGCTTTAGGAAATGTTCATTTTCGAGAGGCAATGGCAGCCTCTGCCATAAAAGTTAGAAAAGGCTCTAAATTATCTAAAGCTTTGAGGCCTTATCAGAATATTTATCCTCCTTTAGTTATTCAGATGATTGAAGTAGGAGAAGAAACCGGCCAAACTTCAGATATATTAGCAAAATTAGCTGATTTTTTTGAAGAAGAGGTTACTAATGCTACTAAAAACTTAACGGCAGTTATTGAGCCAGTTTTAATGCTTCTTATCGGAGCGGTTGTAGGGCTTTTTGCCGTGTCAATGATTCAGCCAATATATTCTATGTTAGGAGCGATAAAGTAATTAAGGAAAAAAATGAAAAATAATTTTGGAGTTACCTTAGTTGAGTTATTGGTAATTATTGGAATTATAATTATTTTAACTCTCATTGCCACTCCAAGCCTTCGCTTCTTTCAAAGAGAATCAGATTTAAATAATAGCACCGAGGAAATTATTAATACTTTAAGATTAGCCCAAAATAAAACCTTAGCTTCTGAGGAAGCTAGTCAATACGGAGTCTACTTTGATAACACTACCTCGTCTCATCAATACACATTATTTAAAGGCACAGATTTCGCCTCCAGAGATAGTTCTTTTGATGAAATTCATAAATTACCAAAGACAGTAGAAATTTATGAAATTAATTTAGGTGGAGAAAATGAGGTAGTTTTTATTCGAGTAACGGGAGAAACCGGGCAATCTGGCAATATTTCTTTAAGATTAAAAACTGATATTACAAAGGCTAAGGCTATCTATATTGAAAGTTCTGGCCAGGTGGGACTAACTGCCTCCTCAGTTCCTCCTAACGGTCGGATAAGAGATTCCAGGCATGTTCATTTTGATTTGGGATGGAGTATTCAAAACTCCACTAATTTAAAATTTTATTTTCCCAATGCTCCCCAAACAGAGATTATAGGCATGGCAGATTATTTCAATGCTGATAAGACAGAATTTGATTGGGAAGGGATATTCTCTGTAGGTGGAAATGATCAAGTATTCCAGGTTCATACCCATTCTCTTGATGCATTTAATACTCTCCTCTGTATTCATCGTGATCGAAACAACGGAAAAAATAACCAAGAAGTAATAATTTATATTGTTGATGGGGGAATAGATAAAGACATTACTCATTATTTAGCCGATATAGCAGATAATGTAGAAAAAGGTTTTCATGTTAACACCATGGAAAAACAATAAAAAAGGAATATCAATCATAGAGATTTTAATAGTTATTGCTATCATTGTCATTGCCTTTGCTAGTCTTTTGGGTGTAGCCACTTTTTCCCTAAGGGTTTCTACTTTAATAAAAGAGACCAATCAGGCTAATGTTTTAGCCCAAGAGACAATTGAAGTAGTCAGAAATTTTCGAGATGGGACAGACTGGAATATCAATGGATTGGGGACCTTAACTGTTGAAAATACTTATCATCTAGAAAAGACAGCTGATATTCCTCCTCAGTGGAATTTGGTTTTAGGTGAAGAGACAATTAATGGTTTTGTTCGAAAAGTTATTTTTTCAGATGTTCAGCGAGATGCTAATGATAATATTGTCGAAACCGGGGGAACAAACGATCCTAATACAAAAAAGGTAACTGCGACTGTTTCTTGGAGAGATAAAAAAGTAGAAATAGTAACCTATCTGACTAATTGGAGATAATGAACGAGCTATTTCAAAAAAATTTTACCCCGCACTTTTCAAATCTTAAAAAGTACCGGTACGGGGATAACAAAATGAAAGAGGTAGGGTTCACCCTAATGGAAATTTTAGTTTATATTGCCGTTCTTTCTATTGTTATCATCGCTATTTCTTCTTTTTTAATCTGGTCTATTCATTCCAATACCAAAGCTAAAGTTATGAGAGAGACTTTAAATAATGCTAGAAGAGTTATGGAAATGATGACTTATGAAATAAAAGAAGCAAAAAGCATTTATATCCCTACTAGTGTTTTTAATTCCCATCCCGGTCAACTTTCTTTAGAAACAGTAAAATATTTGCCAGAAGGAGAAAAAAATACTTATATTGATTTTTATCTTTGTGATACTAAACTCTGTTTTAAAAAGGAATCTCAGGCTTCCTTTGCTTTAACTTCAGATAGTGTGGAAATAGGTAATTTAGTTTTTAGCCGAGTTGTCTCTGGAGAAACCCCTTCTCTTCAGGTTGACCTAAAGATTGATTATAAAAATCCAGCTAATCGACCAGAGTACCAAGCTTCAGTTAATTTAAAGTCTACTGTTTCTTTAAGGAATTATTAAAATGTTAAGTCTAAAAAATAATCAGAAAGGATTTGCCGCCTTTTTTATAACCATTTTAGTTTTAGCGGTGATGTTTGGTATTGCCCTGAGTATTGCCATTTTGACTTTAGGTGAACAGCGAATTTCAGGAAACATTGTTAAATCAAGCCAGGCTTATTATACAGCTGAGGCAGGGATTGAAGATGCTTTATTAAGGCTTGCCAAAGTAAAGCAATGGTCAAGCCCCTATAATTTGAGTGCCGGCAATGGGACGGCGGCAATCGAGATATCAGATATCATTGGCGGCTCGAGAATAATTACTTCTAATGGCGAAGTAAAAAATCGAGAAAGAAAGATTCAAATAGTTTATCAAATTACTAGCGAGGAAGTCTCTTTTCATTACGGTGCTCAGGCTGGGAGAGGAGGAATGGTTATGGAGCCTAATAGCAAGATTATGGGGAATGTCTTTTCAAATGGCACTGTTGTTTGTCCCGATCCAACTGGCCGAGCTTTTATTACTAATAATCTTATTGTTGCCCGGAATGGACAAAAAATCGAGAGATTAGAAATTGGCGATCCTGATCCGGCTACTCCAATTGATAAAGCCCAAGCTCATACTTGTGTTGGTTGCCTAATCCACGGAATTCTTTACTATGTTTCAGAAGGTGGTGGCAGTGCTGGCGATTGTATTGTTGATGAAGAAATAAAGGTTCTTCCTAATGAAATCGAAGAAGAAAATTTACCTATTTCTGATGAACAAATTCAAAACTGGAAAAATGATGCTAGCCGTAATAATGATCCAGCTTGTATTTATACTGGAGACTATACGATTCCTGGCGGGGTGACAGAATCCCTTGGCCCTTTGAGAATTGAAGGGAATTTGACTCTCGGTAACAGTGCAATCTTAATAATGGTTGCCACAATCCACGTAACTGGTAATATTACTATTAATCCCAATGCTATCATTGAACTTGATCCAGACTATGAGTCACTAAGTGGTCTAATTCTCGCTGATGGAAAAATTATTGTTGAGAATAATGCAATTCTCCGTGGTTCTGGTCAGCCAGAGAGTTATATAATGCTTCTTTCCACCGATTCTTCTTTAGACGAAGCTAATCCCGCTATTTATGTAAAGAACTCGGCTGAAGGGGCGATTTTCTATACAACTCAAGGTATAATGCGATTAAGGAATAATATGAAAATTAGAGAAGCTACCGGATATAAAGTTTATCTTGATAATAATGCAGAGATTGAATATGAATCCGGTTTGGAAAAGACTAATTTTAGCAGTGGTCCTGGAGGTACTTGGACAGTAGTAAGTTGGAGAGAGATAGAGTAGAGTCCCTAGAGATCTGAAACTATAAACGTGGCTTAGAGCCACTTTTTGTTCTTATTTTTTTAATGATATAATTTAATTAGTAAATGTTTGAATTTTTTACTTTAAAACCAGAAGCCTTTGGGCTAGACATTTCTGATTTATCTTTAAAGATTATCAAGCTCAAAAAAAAGAGGGGAGTTTTAAATTTGGTCTCTTTCGGGGAGTTTCCGATAAAACCAGGCGTAATTGAGGGAGGAGAAATTAAAAATGGGGAGGCTTTGGTGGAGATTATAAAAGAAGCAATTTCCAAGAACAAAAGGAAATTAAAAACAAATTATGTTATTGCTTCTTTGCCCGAGGAAAAAGCCTTTTTGCAGGTGATTCAATTTCCAATAATGAAAGAAGAGGAATTGAAAAAAGCTATTTACTTTGAAGCAGAGAATTATGTTCCCTTGCCAATCAAAGAGGTTTATTTAGATTCCCAAATAGTTAAGCCCCTTTATAATCATTTAGATCACATTGACGTCTTTATTGCCGCCCTACCAAAAAAAACAATTGATCCTTATGTACCTTGTCTTAAAAAAGCTGGGCTTATTCCCAGGGTTCTTGAAATTGAATCTTTAGCTATTATTAGAGCTCTAATAAAAAATGAGGTATCACCTTTTCCTGTTTTAATAATTGACCTTGGGGCAACCAGAACTAGTTTTATTATTTTTTCAGGTTACTCTTTAAGATTTACAAGCTCTATTCCCATTTCTTCACAGAATTTAACCCAAGCTATTTCCAGAAGCCTGAAAGTTGATTTGAAAAAAGCTGAAGAATTAAAAATAAAGTATGGATTACAAGAAAGGTATCGGTTAAAAATTGAAAATGGTACAAAAAAAGAAGCAGAAAGAGGAGAAATTTTTGAGGCGATGGCCCCGGCCTTAACCAGTTTAGTTGAAGAAATTAAAAAATATTTAAGCTTTTATCGGTCTCATGCTTCCCATGAACATTTGCCTCCCGACGGAAAAAGAGTGGAAAAAATTCTTCTTTGTGGAGGAGGCGCTAACCTTAAAGGGCTTTCTGATTTTCTTTCCCTGGAACTAAAAATTCCCGTTGAACTAAGTAATCCCTGGATAAATATTTTACCAGAACCCCTCAAGGAAGTACCGGGATTACCTTTTAAAAAATCTCTTAGTTATACTACTGCTTTAGGTTTAGCATTAAGAGGGATAGAAAACTATGATTAATCTTTTGCCACCAAAGGAAAAAACGGATTTAATCCAGGAAGAAAACTGGAAACTAGTTTTAATTTTAGGAATTTTAGTTTTAATTTCTCTTTTTTGTTTAGCCTCAATTCTATTTGCAATTAAAATTAATATTTCTGGAAAAGTTGAATTTCAAAAAACTCTAGTAGATCGAGAAGAAAAGAAATTTAAAACTTTTGAAATCGAAGCTCTTCGAGAAAAGATTACTTCAGCTAATCAGGATCTCTCAAAATTAAATTCTTTTTACCAGAGTCAAACCAATTTAACTGAAATTTTGGAAAAAATTTCTGGAGTTTTTCCTGAAGGAATGTATTTAAACTCTCTTTCTTATCAAAAAGAAACTTCCCAAATTTCTCTTTCCGGATTTGCCCAAAACAGAGAGACCCTGTTCGATTTTAAGAAAAATCTTGAAAAGGAGAAAAGGGTTAGTGAAATTTATTTTCCACCTCAAAACTGGGTTAAACCAACAGAAATTGATTTTCAGGTAAATTTCAAAATTACAAGTAGCTTATGACCTCCGTTTCACTACGGTCACCCATTTCTAGTGGGGCTAAAAAAAGTAATTAGATTATTTAATGAAATTGGAGCCCAAGAGAAAAATTTATCTATCTTTAGCAATTTTTGGAATAATAACTATTTTATTAATTGTTTTAATAATTTACCCCTTTTTTGAAGAGATTAAAAAAAACTCTAAAGAGTTAATTTCCCAAAAAAAGAGGCAAATTTCACTTCAAGAAGAAATAAAAAGCTTCAAAGAAATAGAATCTCTTTATAAAACTTATCAATCAAATATAGAAAAAATTGACGATCTCTTTGCCGAGCCAGAAGCCCCAATTGAATTTATTAATTTCTTAGAAAAAAATGCCGAGAAATCTCAACTCTCAATTGAAATTTCCCCAATGGCTGAAAAAGAAACAGGGCCTTGGCCTAGTCTTTTTTTTCAAATCTCAACTATTGGTTCTTTTTCTAATTTCTTAAAATTTTTAGAGAAATTAGAAACCGGCCCTTATTTAATTGAGATTTCAAATTTGAATGTAAGAAAAATAACCGAGAAAGAACTACGAGTAAAGAGATTCGAAACTTTCTCCCTTAGCGATACTAACGCTCTGTTTTTAATAAAAGTTCTTACTAAATAAGCAAAATGAAATTATTTTCACAAATAAAACTCAAAAAAATCAAAGAATTCTTTAAAAAAATTCCAGAGATTATTAAAGAGCATATTTTTTTAAGTTTTTTTGTCCTCTTTTTTTTGGTTTTAATTTCTGGCGGTTTTATTTTTTATAAATATAGTTTTTTGGCAGAAAAAGTAAAACCTCAGGTTACCGAGGAACCCCTTAGGTTTGAAGAAAGCCTTTTCAGGGATATCTTGAAAGAGTGGGAAAGTCGGGAAAAAAGATTTAAAGGAACTGAAGAAAAAGAATATTCTAATCCATTTCTGATACCTGCTCCAGTTGAAGAGTTAGTTGACTGAATAGATAAATTTTTCTATAATAGTAAGGCATAAAAGCCCTCGTAGCTTAATTGGATAAAGCAGGACCCTTCTAAGGTCAAGAGTGCAGGTTCAACTCCTGCCGAGGGCACTTATGGTGGCTATAGTGTAATGGTTAGCACTGGAACCTGTGGAGTTCCCGGAGGCGGTTCGAATCCGCTTAGCCACCTGCCGTTAGTAGCCCCGAGAGTTTTTCTCGGGGTTTTGGTTTGCGGGCGAGTAGGGTATAATAAAGAAAGGAGATATGACTACAAAAACAAAAATCTTAATTGGGATTTTAGTAGTTATTAATATTTTGATCTTTGGAAATTTAATATATTGGATTGTTATTCCACCACCTCCACCCCTTCCTCGTGCGCAAGATGCACGCGCAATCGCTGATATGAGCCAAATGAAAGTTAAAGCCGAAATGGTTTATGAGGAAGAAAGAAACTATACTAGTCTCGATTGTGACCACGACGAGGATATGAGAATGTTGTGCAACGATATTGAAAAACAAGTAGGCGTTAAACCAACTATCCATCAATCTGAAAAAGAATACTGTGCTTATGTTAAGTTGAATAAGGGAGAATATTTTTGTATAGATAGTGCTGGAACCATTGAAGAAACTATCATAAATCCTGGTAAAATAAACTACTGTGATGGTACGACTTTTATCTGCCTAAGAAAACAAGAACCAGAAAATGAAACTGCTGATTGGAAGACTTATAGGAATGAATTATGGGGTTACGAGATTAGGTATCCTGAGAAATTTTATTTAATAGAGGATAAACGCTTCAGTATTAGAATTAGTAATGTGTCAGATCCATGGCCTCAAGATCTAGGTCCCCACGAAAAAGCTACTATAGATATTTACCGTTTTCCAAATGAAGAAAATCATTCTTTGGACTATCTTCTTTCTCATCAAGTCGATTTTATAGGAGGCAAAAAAATTATAATAGGAAAAGAAACCGCAGTAAGAAAAATTAACGAAGAATTCCCTGGGATATTTACATATTTTGTGCAAGACGATGGTTATATCTATGTGTTGCGTGGAGCAAGTAGCACTGAGGAGAATTTTGCCCAATACCGTGAATTAATTGAGAAAATCGAGGATACTTTTAGATTTTTATACTAAACAGGTTCTAACATCGTCCACTACCCGCCGCCCGCCCCCCGAGAGTTTTTCTCGGGGGTTTATTGTGCTATGATAGAAGAATATGAAAAGAGAAAATAATCAAATATTAAAGATAGTTAAAAAACCAGAAAGCATCTTTTTGTTATTATTAGTGACCCTGGGTTTGTTACCACAATTAGCTTTAGCGGATATTATTTTAATTCCAAATGACATATGGCCCCAGTTTCATATTCTTATCTTATTTTTAGCCATTGATATAATATTCAATTTTTTTGTAGCAGCTAAATTTTTCTCATTATTTGGGGAAAATATTTCAGCTAAAAGAACTTCTATTTATTTTATTGCTATTCTCATTATCACACTAAGTGGCATAGTAATTAATTGGTTTGTAGGCCCAATAATTGGATGGAGAACGGGGGTTTTTGGGCGTGATTACATTATTAATCTTATAAGGAGAGCAGTTATGTCTGTTGGACAAATTATCCTCTTCCCACTTGTGTTTCCTTTATTCAAACTCAGTAATAAGAAAACCGCTTTCAAGGTAGGCTTAGCTACCGTAATTATTGGATTTCTAGTGGGTTGTGTGATAGCAGTCTTTTATATCGGCCCAGGAATAACGCCAATAATGGGGCTATAATCTTACATAATTTCTAATAATTCCTTCATTTGCCCTAAAATCACCTCAGGATATTCGTATATTTTCATCCATCTCAAGGAGAGAAAATCGTCCCACCCGGGGAGCCGTCACCCCGAGAGTTTTTCTCGGGGTTTTGGTTTGCGGGCGAGTAGGGTATAATTAAACAATATGAACTTCCTAAAACCAGACTGGAGAAAGATTGTGATATTTGTAATTTTATTTTTTATCAGTATTTTACTCCAACCTGTTGAACCTCAGCCTTCTTTAATGAGCTATGTTGTATTTGGTTTAATTCCTTCATATCTCCTTTCCTGTCTCACAATCTGGATTTACGACAAAATCACGAAGAAACCTTAATCAAACAGGTTCGAACATCGTCCACTAGGGGACCAATCGAAAAAAGAATCGCCAAGAAGGCGGTTTTTTGGTAGAATAGGATAATATGGAACAGGCTAGACTACCGATAAAAACAAAGATTGCCGCCTGGTGGATGATGGCAATCGGAGGACTAGGTTCAGTTGTATCTATAAGGACGGCAATAATGGGAAGACTTGGAGGCGTATTGATATTACCTAGCTTATTTTTCCTTCTTCTCCCCGGCTTTTTTCTTTTGCAAAGAAAAAAATGGGCTTGGACCTATGCTACTATAATACTTTTTATAGGAATAGCAATATTTACTTACGTTGTTATTGATAATTTTTTGTTTTTCGGTTTTGAGTCAGACTTTCTTTTTTTTATTTTTCCGCTTGTTATCCTTTTACCTTCCTTTATTCTCTTACTTCTTGACCGCAAGAATTATTGGGAAACTGCTGTTCCGTCAATGGTTGGATATGAACCAATCATTAAAATAACGAAGGCTGTAGAAAAAGGCCAGCTATCAACAGGAAGAAGAATTGCTGGTTGGATAATGGTAGTTTTTGGAGGGTGCGGAATACTAGGTGGTTTAGGAGCGCTCTTTTTTGCATTTCTAGGATCGTGGCATGTTGCGGGAGCGGGGGTAGGCATCTTCGTCCTCTCCTTATTGATTATAGGATTTATATTAGTTTTTATAGGGTCATTACTTTTTATTTGTGGCCTCCTTCTTTTAAGAAGAAAAATATGAGCTTGGCGAATTTCAACCCTTCCTTTTTTATTTAAACCCCCACCAAACAGGTTCTAACATCGTCCACTAGGGGACCCCCTTTTAATTTCGCTCAGGATAGGCTACTACCCGAGAGGTTAAGGACCCGCTTATGGAAGGGTGATCGGGAGGATTGTAGTCTCGGACTTTTGTTTTGTAGATAATTAAGTTATAATAAAACAATATGAATCTTCTAAAGGACCAACGAACTGACTGGAAACTTCTTTTAGTTGTGGCTGTTTTAGCCACTATTGTTGGGGGATGGACCTTGTGGTTGTCAGTCTCAATTTAAACTCCGGATAATTGCTGGTATAATATTCAAGACTTAGAACCTGTTTACCAAATAGGTTCTTTGCCTTCATTTCCTCCCCCGCTAAAGCTTCAAAGAACAAGAGAACTTTGGCGAATAAAGTAATATCGTTCAGTCAAAAATAAAAATAGCTCGCTAGCGAGCTATTTTAAAAACTAAAGTTTTTAAAAAGAAATCTTATTTTTTCTCTCCGAGTTTTATTTTTAATATTATTTCTTTCCCTTCTCTTAAAATTTTTAAAGAAACCTCATCACCAATTTCGTGTTGTTGTAAAATATCAGCCAAGGTATTTTCTTCACTGATTTTTTTTCCATCACATTCTAAAATTATATCATATTCTTTCAGGCCTGCCCTATCAGCCGCTGACCCTTTAATCACTGGACTTTCTCCTAAACTTTCTCTAACAATTAATGCTCCATAATCTACTGGAAGTTTATTTGTTTTTGCTATTACCTTGTTTAAAATAAAATATCTCACTCCTAAAAATGGTCTTTTTATTTTTCCGTATTTCATCACCTCGTCCAAACTTCTTTTTGCATAATTTATAGGTATGGCGAAACCAATATTTTGAGCTCCCATTACCATTACCGTATTGATTCCAATTACTTCCCCTTCCATATTCACCAAAGGTCCTCCAGAATTCCCGGGATTAATTGCGGCATCAGTTTGAATTAGACCCCTTAAACTAGTTGCTTTAAAGGGTATTCTCCCATAGGCAGTAATCTTCCTGCTTAATCCCGAGACAATTCCAGCTGAGATTGTGTCTTCAAATTCTCCTAATGGATTTCCAACTGCTATTACCGTTTCTCCCAATTCAATTTTCTTTGAATCACCCAATTCTAGATGGGAGAGATTTTTAGCGTTTATTTTTAAAACAGCTACATCAACTAAGGGATCCTTAGCTAAAATCTTTGCTGAATATTTTTTTGTAGGTCCTACAATTACTGTATAATCTGCTTCCGGATCTCCAACCACATGACTGCAAGTTATAACGTAACCATCTGGAGAAACTATAAACCCTGAACCTCCACCAATTTTAGTTCTCTCTTTTTTACCTTTTTCAACTCGAGGGATAATAAATCGTTGGTTACCAAATGGGAAGAGGTAAAAACTCTCAATTTTTGGCAGGTCTTTAGAAATAATAATAGTAATTACTGCTGGACAGACTTTTTTTGCCGCTTCAATTATTGGTGATTTTTCTGGCATATAATATATTTTAGCACAAAAGACCTTGTCAAGAAAAGGAAAAGTTGATAAAATGATTTCGATTGCCCCTGTAGCTCAATGGATAGAGTAAGAGTTTCCTAAACTCTAGATATAGGTTCAACTCCTATCAGGGGCACGGGCCCATGGCGCAGTTGGTAGCGCGCATGTATGGCATACATGAGGTCGCGAGTTCAAATCTCGCTGGGTCCACCACGTCAGGCATAGCCCATTGTTTTATGAAAATATTAGTTACCGGAGCAACTGGTTTTCTCGGTCACCATCTTACTAAAAGGCTGGTAAAGGATGGTTTTAATGTTAGGATTTTTAAAGAAAAATCAGCCCCAATGGATTTACTTGAAGGTTTAAAATTAGAAGTGGTAGAAGGTGACATTAGAGATTTTGAAGCGGTTAAAAGAGCAGTTAAAGAGTGTGAAGTTGTTTTCCATTTAGCAGGATTGATTTCTTATTGGGATAGATTAAATTCTCTTCAGTATCAAATAAATGTCGATGGTACTCGTAATATAGTTTTAGCCTGCCTCAAAGAGGGAGTTTCCCGTCTAATTCACACCAGTTCAACGGTAGCAGTTGGGATTGAGCCTGGAGGAAAACTGGCCAATGAGGAAACGAGTTTTAATCTCTGGGATCTCGGTGTAAGCTATTGCAACACCAAATATTTAGGAGAAAGGGAGGTTTATAAAGGAATAGATAAAGGATTAGATGCGGTAATTATTTGCCCAGCCTCAATGTACGGTCCTGGAGATATAAGAAGAATTAAGGAAGATCCAATTTATCCTAGAGGAATCTTTAGTTTATTTTATATAAAAGGAGGATTAGCAACTGTTGATGTTGAGGATGTGGTTGAAGGTGAAATTTTGGCCTGGAAAAAAGGAAAATCAGGTCAAAGATATTTATTAGTGGGGGAAAACCTGAGCTTTTTTGAAATTAGGAAAACAATTTCTGAAGTTTTAGGAAAAAGGCCACCTAGAATTCGTCTTCCCTACCCAATTTTTTTAACAATTGCCCATATCTCAAATTGGTTATCTTTTTTAACTAAAAGAAAACCAAAGATTACTCCGGCCAGGGCTCGTTTCAATAAAATTTATTTTTATTTTTCAGCAAAAAAAGCCAAAAAAGAACTGGGAATAAAATTTAGACCCTTTCGGGAATCAATTGAGAGGGCAGTGGATTGGTATAAAAAACACGGCTATTTGTAGAATATTTTCAAAAGGTGGGTTGGCAGAATGGTAATGCGCTGGCTTCGAAAACCAGTGGGGTTTAATCCTTTGTAGGTTCGAATCCTACACCCACCGCAGTTTTATGTTTAATTTTTTTAAAAAAAGAAAAAAAGAGCCAAAAAATTTCAAAGAGATTTTAGTTTATCTCAAGGATTTAGAAAAGAATTTTGAGAAGCTTTCTGAAGAATTAGAAAAATTGAAAAAAGAAAGCGAATTTTCTTTACAAAAAGTAGGAATAGTAAGATTTAATCCTTTCTCTGGAGTTGGTGGTGATCAGAGTTTCTCTGTGGCTTTACTTGATAAAAGTAATACCGGAGTGGTTGTCACCAGTATTTATGGTCGGGAAGGAAACCGAGTTTATGCTAAATCCATTGAAAAAGGCAATTCCCAACATCCTCTTTCTGACGAGGAAAAAGAGGCTATAGAAAGAGCGATAAAAAGTTAATAAAAATGAGGAGTCAGATAATAAAGATTAACAATCTATTTTTTATGGCTAAAAAAAAGGAAAATTTAACCCGCCTGCCAGTATCTTCGATGCAAGCCGATGACGGACAGGTGTCTCGAGCTCCGGTGGTGGTAGTTTTAGGACATATTGATCATGGCAAGACAAGTTTACTTGACCGGATAAGGAAAACCCATATAGCTGAAAAAGAATCAGGCGGCATTACTCAACATGTTGGAGCCTATGAAATTGAGTACCAAGATAAAAAGATTACCTTTATTGATACCCCTGGTCATGAGGCTTTTTCGGCTATGAGATCTCGAGGAGCTAAAGTAGCTGATATCTCAATTTTAGTAATTGATGGTTGTAAGGGGGTAAAAGCTCAGACCAAAGAGGCTATTTCTCATATAAAAAAATCTCAAATTCTAATGATTGTAGCTATAAATAAAATAGATAAGCCTGAAGCTGATCCAGGAAAAGTTAAAAGAGAATTAGCAAAAGAAAATATTTTAGTTGAATCAATGGGAGGAAAAATCCCTTCGGTTGAGGTTTCAGCTAAAACTGGAAAAGGAGTCAAAGACCTTCTGGAATTAATATCGCTATTAGCTGAAATGGAAAATCTCAAAGGAGATATCTCAAAACCGGCCGAGGGAGTAGTAATCGAGTCTTATTTAGATGATTTGCGAGGCCCAACCGCTACTTTACTTTTAAGAGACGGAGTTTTAAAAATTAGTGATATTGTTGGAACTTTTTCAACTTTTGGTAAAACTAGGATTTTAGAAAATTTCCAAGGCCAGCCAATCAAAACTGCTCTACCTTCAATGCCAGTTATTTTGCTCGGTTTTGAAAATGTCCCCCTGGTTGGAGAAAAATTTAGGGTTTTTGATGAAATTCAGTCAGCTAAAGATTATCTTCAGAAACCGGAAAAGAGAAAAGCTGGAAGGGTATTTTTTATTGAACCTGGTAAAAAAGTTTTAAATTTAATTTTGAAAACTGATGTTTTAGGATCGATTGAGGCGATCGAGGAAGTTTTAAAAAATCTTCCTCAAGAAAATGTTATTCTAAGGATTTTAAAAGCTGAAGCTGGAGATATCAACGAGTCTGATGTTAAGTTAGCTAAATCAGCCAGGGCAAAGATTTTAGGTTTTCGGGTAAAAACAAATCCGATTGCTCAAAATTTAGCTGAAAGAGAAAGAATTAAAATAATGGGGTTTGATATAATTTACGATTTAGTCCAGGGAATCCGTCAGGTCATGGAACGTTTAATTAAACCAGAATTAGTAAGAGAAAACTTAGGAAAAGTAAAAATTTTAGTAATTTTTCGGACTGAAAAAAATCGCCAGATTGTAGGTGGAAAAGTTATTGAGGGAGAAGTCAAGAAGGGAGTTTTAATTGAAATCTTTAGACCCGCTTCGCCCGCAAAGCGAGGCGAGAAAGAAGAAAAAATTGGCCAGGGCAAGTTGATTTCTCTTCAAAAAAATAAAAGAGATATTGAAAGGGCTATTAAAGGAGAGGAATGTGGGATATTATATGAGGGGCCAGAAAAAATTGAGGAAGGTGATGTTTTGCTAATATATATTGAGGAAAAGAGAAAAAGAGAGCTGTAAAGTTTAAATTTTCTTCACTTTTTTGTCCAAACGCATCCAAAAAGTTAATGAACTCCTAAAAAGGGAATTAAGCCAGATCCTTCTCAGGGAAGCTGAGTTCCCTCAAAATACTTTAGTTACCATAACTCGAGTTGAGGCTTCAGTTGACTTAAGAGAGGCTAAGGTATTCTTTAGTGTAATACCAGAAAGCCAGATTAAAGAAATTTTACAAATTTTAAATCGAGAAATTTACAAATTTCAGCAAAAAATTAACAAAAGATTGAAAATGAGACCGGTTCCTAAAATAAAATTCTTTAAAGAAATAAAAACCAGTGAAGCAGCTAGGGTTGAGGAAATTTTAGAAAAAATAAAAAAATTTGAAAAAAAAATTTAAATTGATAGAATAAATTAGTGGCCTGGTAGCCAAGTAGCAAAGGCAACTCTCTGCAAAAGAGTTATACGTGGGTGCAATTCCCGCCCAGGCCTCAGCTTAAACGTTGGCGGGTGAGCAAAATTGCTATAGGCAAATGCAAATCTCGCCATAGCCTCAAAATCTGCCGCGGTGCTGGAATTGGTTTACAGGACAGACTTAAAATCTGTTGGGTATATTTACCCGTGTGGGTTCGAGTCCCACCCGCGGCACATAAAAAACCGCGCCATATGGCGCGGTTTTTTTCTTTAATAACCTTAGCCTTCCAATATTTCAATATAAGTTCTTTTCGCTCCAAAATTTAGAGCCTCCCAATAGGAGGGAAACCAGATGTCTATATGGAAATTCCCTTTTTTCCAATGCATTCTGTCTTCAACAACAAAAATTTTTTCTCCATAAATTTCTGGTATTCTGACTTTTGTTCCAAAAGACAAAAGATTATTTGCCACAATTCCTTCTTTAACCCAGGTTCCAGCAGCAGTCAAATAGGGATTATTATCAGTTTCCCGGGCCGAAGAAGAATAAGCCGTAACAATTACTTTTATCTTTCGAGCGACTTTTGGTTCAGGACCGAGGTGGTCAGATATTGGTAAAAGGCTATTTTCCTGAATAATAGCCAATTCATCTTCTAAAACTTCTTCAATAAAAGAATCAGATAAATTAGCATCTATTTTTTGAGTTCTAGCCTCAAATATAGACCCACCGCCAATAAAAAAACCAATTCCTATTAAAACAATAATTAAGATATTTTTGTCCTCAAAATTGAGGTGTTTTAAGTTCTTACTCATCTTAAAACCCCTTTTTGGGGTTTTACCATATTAACTTATCCACAAGGTGGTGTCAACCCCTTCGGTGGAGTCCACAGTCGATGCTGAACTTATCGAAGTATCAAAAATAAAAAAAGAGCGGGCCGCCCGAATGGGCGAGCCTCGCTCAGTAAAGATGAGCGGGAGACGGGACTTGAACCCGCGATTTTCTCGTTGGCAACGAGACGTTCTACCACTGAACTACTCCCGCACTGTACCATGTCTAACGTGGCTACCGCTTTCGAGGCGGTGCCGGGGGAGGGAATCGAACCCTCGACCTCTTCTTTTTCAGAGAAGCGCATCTACCACTGAGCTACCCCGGCTAATTTTACTCTATCACATTTTTCAAAAATTTAACCTAATTTTATGGGCGGCATAGGACTCGAACCTATAACCTCCTGAATGTAAGTCAGACGCTCTAACCATTGAGCTAGCCGCCCTTTTTTACTTGTTGGTGCCCAGGGCGGGAGTCGAACCCGCACGCTCTTACGAGCACAGCACCTCAAGCTGCTGCGTATACCAAATTCCGCCACCTGGGCTTATTTATTTTTCTTTCTTTTCCTCAACTTTTTCGCCTTTTTTCTCTACAGCTTTTTCTAGCTTTGCTACAACTTTATCGGATAATCTAACCTTTTCTTTTAATTCAATTTTTTTCAATCTTGCCTTTTTCCCCTTAGCCTTTCTTAAATAATAAAGTTTTGCTCTTCTTACTTTTCCTCTTTTTAAAATATCTATTCTTTCAATAGTAGGGGAGTGGATTGGAAAAATTCTCTCTACTCCAATTCCAGAAATTACTTTTCTAACTACAATTGTTGCCCCAATTTCTTTGCCATGTTTTCTAGCTAAAACTAAGCCTTCAAAAGTTTGAGTTTTTTCTTTTTCTCCTTCTTTAATTTTTTGGTAAATCCGAACAGTGTCACCCGGACGGATGTCAGGCAGGTCTTTTTTTAAAAATGGTTGGAAAAAAGTTTCAAGTTTAGGAGCCATAGGAGATTAAATTTTTTAATATTTTTTTTAGATCCTCTGGTAATTTTGATTTTAACTCTTTCTCCTTTCCATCAGGCAATTTTATCTTTAAATAACTAGCATGTAGGAACTGTCTTTTCAAATCCTTAGGTCTTGGCTGATTTTTAAATCTATATAATTCATCTCCGGCAATGGGATGGAAAAGATAAGCGAGATGAGTTCTAATTTGGTGGTGTCTCCCAGTTTTAGGAACCACTTCAACTAAAGTATAGTTTTTGAATCTTTTTAAAACTGAATATTCGGTAATTGCTAATCTTTTACCTCTTTTCTTCGCCCGAGGTTCGTGAATTAAATAAGCTCTTTGTTTTTTTCGATTTTTCAGAGATCTACCAATTAAAGTTTTAATTTCGCCAAAATTTTGTTTAATGTTTCCAATGACCAAGGCTAAGTATTTTTTGGTTACTTTTCCTTCTTTAAACTGTTTTTGTAAAAAATTTAAGGTTTTATTGTTTTTGGCTATCAATAAAATTCCCGAAGTATCTCTATCTAAACGATGGATGATTCCATACCTGGGAGCCTTACCAACATTTTTTAAATCAGGACAATTTTTTAAAAGATGATCAATTAAAGTTTTTTCAACAATAGGTCTTTCAGGATAAACAATGATTCCCGCCGGCTTCTCAATTCCTAAAATATTTCCATCTTCATATAAAATTTTCAATTCCATGTGGGCGCGACAGGACTTGAACCTGTGACCTCCTCAATGTCAGTGAGACGCTCTAACCTCTGAGCTACGCGCCCTTGGTGCGCACGGGTGGACTCGAACCACCGACCCCAGACTTATAAGGTCTGTGCTACTACCACTGAGCTACGTGCGCATTTTATTTTATTTCTCTTACTTTCAGAGAGCGAATTTTGGGAATTTTAGTTTTCTTTTTTCGGGGGATTTTCTTTTGGGCTTGTCTTCGACGAGAGGAGGTGGTGTGGCCTTTTACCAATCTCTCAAACTCTTCTTTTTCAATTGTTTCTTTTTCAATCAAAGTTCTAGCGATTTTTTCCAAAAGCCTTCTTTTTTTAATTAGAATCTTTTTTGCCTGCTTTTGGGCATTCTTAATAAAGCGATCTACTTCCTTATCAATTTTGGCTGCTACTTCTTCTGAATAATTCCTTTGTTCTGAAATCTCCTTTCCCAAAAAGACCAACCCTTCTTTTTCGCCAAAAGAGACCGGCCCTAAAGATGACATTCCATATTCCTTAACTAACTTTCTCGCCAGTCTAGAAGCTTTCTCTAAATCATTACTGGCTCCAGTAGTAATTTCCCCAAATCTCAATTTTTCTGCTGTGTAGCCGCCAAGCAAAGTTGTCATTTCAGCCAAAAATTGGGACCTAGTCTTCATTTTTCTTTCCTCAGTAGGCACCCTGAGAGTATAACCTAAAGCTAAACCTCGAGCAATAATTGAAATTTTCCTAACCGGTTCAGTCTCGGGAAGCAAAACAGAGACTAGGGCATGACCTGCTTCATGATAGGCGGCAATTTCCTTTTCTTTTTTAGATAGAATATGGCTTTTTCTTTCTGGTCCCAATAAAACCTTTTCAATTGATTCCAGTATTTCTTCTTGATAGACCTGAGCTTTATTTTTTCTGGCTGCTAAAATCGCTGCTTCATTAATTGCGTTGGCTAAATCGGCCCCAGAAAATCCTGGAGTTCTTTCAGCAATTTCCCGTAGATTTGCATTTAAAGCCAAGGGTTTTCCCCGACAGTGGATTTTTAAAATCGCCTCTCTCTCATTGATATCTGGTAAATCTAGAACCACTCTTCTGTCAAATCTTCCCGGTCGGAGCAAGGCAGGATCCAAAATATCGGGTCTATTGGTGGCTGAAACAACTATTAAATTTGTATCTCTTTCGAAACCATCCATTTCAACCAAAATTTGATTTAGAGTTTGTTCTCTTTCATCGTGACCTCCTCCAATTCCTGCTCCCCGATGACGACCAATGGCATCCAGTTCGTCAATGAAAATTATTGCCGGAGCATTCTTTTTGGCGGTAGAGAATAAATCTCTTACTCTAGCTGACCCTACCCCAACGAACATTTCTACAAATTCTGATCCCGAGATTGAGAAGAAAGGAACATTGGCCTCACCAGCTACCGCTCTTGCCAGTAAAGTTTTTCCAGTTCCTGGAGGTCCCATTAGTAAAACTCCTCTGGGAATTCTCGCCCCCATTTTCAAAAATTTTTTTGGGTTTTTTAAAAAATCAACAATTTCTTTTAATTCTTCTTTTGCTTCTTTTAGACCAGCCACATCTCTGAAAGTAATTTTTTCTTTAGGATGTCCTTCAGCCCCAAAGAGTCGTGCCCGAGCTCTAGTAAAGTCAAAAGTTTGGGTTACCCCGGCCTTGGCCTGGCGGAAGATAAACCAGAAAATAAGGAAAAAAAATAAAAAAGGAAGAAAATATAGAATTGGACCGAGCCAGGTTAAGATTCCCCCTTCTTCTTTTATTTCAATTGCCACTTTTTTTAGTTTCTCAACGTCTACTCCATAATTTAGCAAAAATTGGGATAAATCTATCTCTGCTTCTTTTCTTGACTTGGCTTTTGTTTCGTCTCGATAGGTTATTTGTAGTTCATTACCAGAAATAATAATTTTTTTAATCTTTTCTTGATTGATTTCTTCGACTAACTGGCTTAAAGGAAGTTGTTTCTCTTTTTCAAAAGGTTGGAAAAATAAACTAAAAATAGCTGAAATAATCAAAAAAATGAATAAAATAACTATAAAATTTTTGATTAAATTTTTCATTTCCCCTTTTTAGGATAGCAAAGGTTTTCTAAAAAATCAACTTTTTTGAAATTAAAAAACGACTTAATTTTGGAGCCGTTTTCAATTTTCTACTTAACTAATTTTAGGCTCATTCGATGCTCAGTTGGTTCAATTGATAAAATCTCAAAATCATATTTTTTACCAATTTCTAAAATTTCTGCCATTTTTTTCTGAGAGCCAAATTCAGAAATATGGCATAATCCTTGGATTTTTGGAGTGATTTTGATAAAAGCACCGAAGGGATTAAATTTAGTAACTTCACCTGAAATTTTATCTCTTTTTTTGTATTTCTTTTCGATATTTTTCCAGGGGTCTTTCTTTAAAGCCTTTAAAGATAAAAAGACCTTTTCCTCAGAAATCTTAATAATTTTTACCTTTACTTTCTGGTTGATTTTGACTATTCCTGAAGGATCTTCTATTATTCGCCAATCGAGTTCAGAGATATGAATTAATCCTTCTAAATTCTCTTCTCCGAATTTAATAAAGGCTCCGAAATCTAAAATAGCGGTGATTTCGCCTTCAACTACATCTCCGACTTTATAGTTTTTTAAGGTTTCTTTTATTCTTCCGGTTTCTGTTGCCTTTTCTGACAGAATAAGCTTTTTTTCCTTTTGATCGAGGTCAAAAATTTTCACCTCCAATTCCTTACCAATAAATTTTTGGAGTTCTCTTAAAATTTTTGCACTGTCTCCTCCTTCTACCCTGGGATAATGCTCTACAGATAATTGGGAGACCGGTAGAAAGCCCGAGATTCCTGAGATTTCTGCCAATAACCCTCCTTTATTTGCTCCCAAAATTTTCACTTTTAGAGTTTCATCCCCTTCCCTTTTTTGTTTAAGTGTTTCCCAGGTTAATTCTTTTCCCGCTTGGCTTACTGAGAGTTCAATATAGCCTTCTTCATTTTCAAGGTCTATTATTTTAGCGAAGATATTCTCTCCAGTCTTAAAGTCTTTTAAGATCTCCTTCGTTTCATAAAACTCTTTCCCATAAATTATTCCGGTCCCTAAGGCCCCTAAATCCAAAAAGACCGCCGATCTCCCCTTACCAATGATTTTACCCTTGACAATTTCACCTATTTTTGGAGGCATTAATAAATTACCCTGAGTTTTTAAAATCTTTTTCATACTCTTTAATTTAAAATAAATTTTTAATTTTGGCAAGCCCTGTTAGAAAACTGAAGAGCATGATTTTTAGATTATCTAGTGATTTCTCTAACGGGGCAAGGGTTGAAGCTAAAATAAATTCATGGTAAAATAAAATTAAATTCTAATAACAACCCAAATCGGAGAGGGGTCGGTCAAGACGCGAGGCTTCTTCGCGAAGCCTGCGAAGCGGATTGAGTCGGAAAGCCCCGCCTGGGAGAACCTTCCGGTTCTCCCGTGTAGGAAAATATTAAAAACCGAAGGGACGCGAGAGTTCTTAGCTCTGCGGAAACTCCCGTCCTAGGGTTTTTAAAGAGCGAGCCCGAAGCCCAAAGGGCGCCAGCCGAAGGCTGGGAGAGGGCGAGCGATCTCTCTATGTATTACTACTATGCAAATTATTTGGCATGGTCAATCCTGCTTTCAAATTATTGCCAGTTTTGGAAAAGGGAATAGAGTAAATATTATCGTTGATCCCTTTTCAGAAGATATTGGATTAAAACTTCCTTCATTGGAAGCTGATATTTTACTTGTTAGCCACTATCATCACGATCATGATAATGTTAAGGCAGTAAAGGGCTCGCCATTTTTAATTACAGGGCCTGGCGAATATGAGATAAAAAATGTATTTATTCAGGGAATTCCGGCCTTCCACGATGATTCCAAAGGCCGAAAAAGAGGAGAGGTGACAATTTTCACTATTGAAACTGAAGGAATGCGACTTTGCCACTTAGGAGATATTGGTCAAAGGGAATTGAACCCTGATCAACTTGAGAAAATTGGCCAGATTGATATTTTAATGATTCCTGTAGGGGGAATTTATACGATTTCTTCTAAAGAAGCCTCAAAAATAATTTCTCAAATTGAGCCAAAAATTGTTATTCCCATGCACTATCAAGTTCCCAGATTGAATATAAAATTAGAAAGTTTGGATAAATTTCTAAAGACTATGGGTCAAAAATCAATTGAACCTTTAGTTAAATTATTTGTCAAGGAAAAAAACCTACCCACCGAAGAAATGAAAATTGTAATCCTGAAACCATAAAAATGAGTGATTTTTTAAAAAGAATTCAAGGTCTGCCATTAATTAAAAGAAAAATTATTTTATGGTCAATAGTAGTTATTTTAGGATTGATTTTAGGCACTCTTTGGGTAAAAAGTGCCCAAAAAAGAATTAGAGGTTTTCAAAAAGAAGAATTTTTTGAAGAATTAAAATTACCTGAACTTGAAGAAGAACTCGAAGAAGAACTTAAAGAAGAATTAGAAAAGCTACCAAAAAATGAGATTGAAGAAGAACTGGAAAAATCCATAGAAGAGATGGAAGAATTAATAAAAGAGGCTGAGAAACAATCTCTAGAAGAAAAATAAAATGCCAAATAAATCTCAAAAACAAAAAATTGAAATAGGCTATATTAAACCTCGGGAGATAACAAAAGAGATGGAAGAATCTTATATTGATTATGCAATGTCAGTGATTATCTCCCGGGCCTTACCTGATGTCAGAGATGGGTTAAAGCCAGTCCATCGCCGAATTTTATATGCAATGCATGAAATGGGATTAAAACATGACTCGAAATTTAGAAAATCAGCCACAGTAGTTGGATTTTGCCTTGGCCATTACCATCCCCATGGTGATCAGGCAGTCTATGATGCATTAGCTAGAATGGCTCAAGATTTTTCTTTAAGGTATCCCTTAATTCAAGGTCAGGGAAATTTTGGTTCGATTGATAATGACCCTCCGGCCGCCCAACGCTATACAGAATGCAGGCTTTCAAAAATTGGCGAGGAGATGCTTAAAGATATTGGCAAGGATACTGTTGATTTTGTTGAAAATTACGACGGAACAAGAAAAGAACCAATTGTTTTGCCTTCTCCCCTTCCTCAACTCTTATTAAATGGTTCTCTTGGAATTGCGGTTGGGATGGCAACTAATATTCCCCCTCATAATCTTTCTGAGGTTTGTGATGCTCTAATTTATTTAATTTCCCACCCCAAAGCTGATACCGAAGACCTTTTCAAATTTATTAAAGGCCCAGATTTTCCAACTGGAGGGCAGATTTTTGATCAAAAAGGAATAATTACTGTCTATTCCCAAGGGAAGGGACCAATTGTCATTAGAGGAAAGGCAGAAGTGAT
This sequence comes from Patescibacteria group bacterium, assembly GCA_020148145.1. Classification (NCBI taxonomy): domain Bacteria; species Patescibacteria group bacterium. The sequence continues at coordinate 27,112 of JAHCRE010000013.1, forward strand.
TAAGGCCGAGCGAGGTAAAAGTCAAATTATAATTACTGAAATTCCTTTTCAAGTCCAGAAGTCAACTTTGGTTGAGCAATTCGCCAAGGTTTATCAGGAAAAAAGGGTTGAAGGGATAAAAGATATTAGAGACGAGTCCGACAAAGAAGGTTTAAGAATTGTTATTGACCTTTCTCGAGATGCCTATCCCCAGAAGATTTTGAACCAACTTTATAAATTCACTGATCTTCAGAAAACCTTCCATTTAAATATGATAGCTTTGGTTGACGGAATCCAACCTAGGGTTTTAAATTTGGTAGAAAATTTAAATTATTATCTTTTACATCGAAAAGAAGTAATTTTAAAAAGAACAAAATTTGAATTAGAAAAAGCTAAAAAAAGAGTTCATATTTTGAAAGGATTAGCTAAGGCACTTTCAAAAATTGACCAAGTTATTAAAACTATAAAAGCTTCAGCTGATAGAGAACAAGCTCAGAAAAATTTAATAAAAAGATTTAAATTAACCCTACTTCAGGCCGATGCTATTTTAGAAATGAAACTATCTGCCTTAGCAAGATTAGAAAGAAAAAAAATTCAAGAGGAACTTAAGGAAACTTTAGTTAGAACCAAAGAGTTCCAAGCCATTCTAAAAAGTCCCAAAAAGATAAAAGAGGTTATCAGAGAGGGGTTAAAGGAAATAAAAGAAAATTTTGGCGATGAAAGAAAAACAAAAGTTTTTGCTAGAAAGATCGGGGAGATTCCTGAAAAAGACTTAATCCCTATTGAAGAAACAATTATTACTCTGACTCAGGGTGGTTACATTAAAAGAATAAAGCCGGCTACTTACAAACGTCAAAAAAGAGGAGGAAAGGGAATTTTGGGGATGAAAACCATTGGGGAAGATATTGTTGAGCATTTTCTAATAGTAAAAACCCACGATTCTTTGTTGTTTTTTACTGACTCGGGAAAGGTTTTTAAAACTCTGGTTTATGAAATTCCCCAAGGAACCAGGGTAGCCAAGGGCCGAGGACTTCTTAATTTCTTAGAGATTTCTCCCCAAGAAAAGATTTTATCACTAATTTCTTTGGGGAAGAATGATCAAAGTCTGGGGATAAAATATCTGGTAATGGCGACTAAGGATGGTATAATTAAAAAAACAGCTTTGAAGGATTTTGAAAATATTAGAAAATCAGGACTAATTGCTATCACTCTTAAAAAAGGAGATACCTTGAGAGGTGTTCAGAAAACAAGTGGTGATAATGAAATTATTTTAGTGACAAAGAAGGGTCAGGCTATAAAATTTAAGGAAAAAGAAATAAGGTCCATGGGGAGAAGTGCTGCCGGGGTGAAAGGGATAAGATTAAGAAAAGGAGATGAGGTGATAGGGATAGACATAATAAAATCAAAAATCAAAAATCTCGTCGCAGGCGAAGCGGACCAAGGGCGGCAAAAATCAAAAATTCTATTGGTGGTGAGTAAAAATGGGTTTGGGAAAAGAACAGATTTAAAAGAATATCGATTGCAAAAAAGAGGAGGTTCCGGGATAAAGACAGCTAAAATTACTAAAAAAACCGGAAATTTAATTGTTTCAAAGATTCTATTTGGTTTAGAGGAAGATTTAATTGTTATTTCTCAAAAGGGCCAGGTAATTAGGACTAAAATTGCCTCGATTCCAAAGATTTCCCGAGCCACCCAGGGAGTAAAAATTATGAGGCTAGAAGAAGGAGATAAAGTAGCCTCAGCAACTTGTATCTGATTCACTTGGACCCCTTTCTTCAAAAGACTACAACCCGCCCACCCATTCTCCCAAGCTTCGCTTGGGCCCCTAGGTGTCCAACCGCCAAAGAAATATAAGGTGTCGTTCGCCCGGGACCTTATAACCCGTGGCTCACGACAGGATCTATAACTGTGGAAAAGGGATTTCTAAATCCAAAAAAAGTTTTAAATCAAATTAAACTAAGGAAAAATATGATTGCTGCTGATTTTGGCTCAGGTTCTGGTGGTTGGGCAATACCTTTGGCGAAAAGGTTGAAAGATGGAAAAGTTTTTGCTATTGATATCTTAGAGGAGCCTTTATCGGCCTTAAAAAGTAAAGCCGAAATTGAGAGGATTTCAAATATTGAGACAGTTCTCTCTGATGTGGAAAGGGAAAATGGTTCAAAATTAGCTAATAATTTTTTAGACTTGGTTTTAATGACCAATCTTTTATTTGAGATAGAGGATAAAAAATTAGTAATGTCTGAGGCTAAAAGAGTATTAAAAAAAAGAGGGAAAATTTTGATTGTTGATTGGAAACCTGAGGTTTCTCTAGGTCCAAAAAAAGGAAGAGTTGCCCTAAAAGATATAAAAAAAATAGCCGAAGACCTTGATTTAAAATTAAAAAAAGAGTTTACAGCTGGGGCTTACCATTATGGATTAATATTTTCTAAGCCATAATGGCACAGAGGGGGTCGGGGAGATTGGGTAGGGGCCCGCGTCTGAAGCGGGAGGGTGGCGGGTGGGTGGCGCGTCCCCGTATAGGAAAACAGCGAGCGAATGAAATGAGCGAGAGTTAGAAACCGTGGGTTTCTAAGGAGCAAAGCGACCATTATGGCTTAATATTTACTAGAACTTAGTTTATGCTAAAATAATATAATTTTATGAATCTCCGTCTTAAAAAAACAATTTTCTTTTCATTTCTATTTTTTCTTTTGATGCCCTTATTGGCTGAAGCGATAGAAATAGAAAATCCTCTTAAATATGATACATTTGAAGAAATAGTAGAGGGGATTATTGATTTTATTTTTGTGATTGCTGTAGCCTTAGTTCCTTTAATGATTATTGTAGCTGGTTTTTATTTTGTAACCGCAGGTGGTGATCCGGGAAGAATTCGGACTGCCAAGCAGATAATGTTCTGGACAATAATCGGATTTGCTATAGTTTTACTTGCCAAAGGACTAATTACTGTGATAAAACAAATACTAGGAGTACCTGAAGGTTAAAAGTCGAAAAAAGTAAAAAAATAAAGGTCGAATAAAAACAAAAAATAGAAAATAAAAAATATGAGTAAAGTCATTTCAGTTCTAGTCTTAGTAAGTCTTTTGACTTTTTTGGTATTGCCAATGGTAGCCCTAGCCCAGGACACATGTACCTTAGAGGAAGATTTGTCTGATATTCATCCAGATTGTACAGCAGGTTCAGAAGTAGACCTAGATACGTATGGGATGTGTTGTTTAGTGAATTCAATCTATGTTGTTACTAAATGGTTAACCTTTATTATAGGGGGTGTTGTTGGGCTTATGATAATTGCCGGAGCATTTATGATTGTAACAGCAGGTGGTAATCCAGAGAAAGTGACCTCTGGAAGAAATCTTATTTTGTATGCAGTAATAGGTATGGTAGTTGCCCTTTTTGCCAGGGCTATTCCAGCCATTGCAAAGGCAATTCTAGGAATAGGATAAAATTAGAGGATAGAGATAGAAAAATTAGTAAGATTTTGACCTTCTGTTCGGAAAGAACGAGAGATTTTGATTAAATTTAAACTATAGAGAGGGTTGAGTAAAAATAAAAAATATGAACAAAATTATTTCGGTTTTAGCTCTGGTAGGTCTTTTAGTTTTGCCAATGGTAGCCCTAGCCCAAGATACATGTCACTTAGAGGAAGATTTGACCGAGATTGACCCGACCTGTACAAGCGGTTCAGACGTAGATCTAGATACGTATGGGATGTGTTGTTTAGTGAATTCAATCTATATTCTTACTAAATGGCTAACTTTTATTATAGGGGGTGTTGTTGGGCTTATGATAATTGCCGGAGCATTTTTGCTTGTGACGGCAGGTGGAGCACCTGATAAGGTAAGCACTGGGAGAAATTATATTTTGTATGCAGTAATAGGTATGGTAGTTGCCCTTTTTGCCAGGGCTATTCCAGCCATTGCCAAAAGGCTAGTAGGAATATACTAGTAGGATTGAAAGTTGGAGGAGATTTTCTTATCGGAAAGAACAATAGTGATTTCAATTTAATCAACCCCGCCAGGCGGGGTTGATTTTTTGATTTTAAAAAGATAAGATAATTAAGATGTCCTTGTGGCAGAACTGAAATACGCATCCCCAACTTTTTGTCCCTGTGGTGAAATTGGTACACACGTGTGGTTTAGGACCACATCCCGAGAGGGTTGCAGGTTCGAATCCTGCCAGGGACACAAAAAACCGCTGCCTCAAACACAGCGGTTTTTTGATAAATCAGTTAATGATTAATTTTAGCCTTTTACTACTATCTTTCTTTTCCTCTCCTTTTCAATCTTTGGTATTTTTATAGTTAAAATTCCTTTTTCCATTGAGGCTTCAGCTCTTGAGGGGTCAACTTCCACTGGTAAGATGATTTCTCTAGAAAACGGTCCCCAATAACATTCCTGATAAAAATAATTTTGCTTAACTTCCTCAGCTGGTTTTTCTCTATTTCCTTTTATCATCAATACATCATTTTCTATTGAAATATCCAAATCTTCAGATTCTACTCCCGCAATAGCAGATTGAATAACAAGATTATCGTCTGTTTGGTAAACATCAACTGCCAATTGCCCTTTTGCTTTAAGCCACTTTTCTTTTGATTTCTCAACTTTTTTTGGTTCTTCTTCTACTTCTAACTTTTTAACTTTTTCTGACTCTTTTTTTATTTTTTCTTCAACTTCCATTTCCCCTTCCTTTTTTAATTTTTCAAAAAAAGACACCATATTATTAAATTTTACAGACACTGGCCATTTTCTCTAGTTTTTTAAAACCTAAAGAAACAAATAGGGCTAGTCCAATTAAAATGATTATTGGTATTATTAATCTTAAATTTCCTTCTATTACTATTATAGAAAAATTATAAAGCCCATGCAAGATTATAGCTAGCCCTAAGCCTTGAGCAATTAATTTGCCCTGACTTTTTGTTTCAAAAAAAGACAGGGCAAGAAAATAACCTATCAGCCCTGAGGAAAGAGCATGTAAAAATGTGGCAGAAATAAAACGGAAAGAGGCTAAGACTAAAGTTTCCTCAAGGGGTAAAAAAAATATTTTCGGAGACAAAAAAATTAAGATATTTTCTAGGGCGGCAAAGCCCAAAGCTGAAATTATCATATAAAGCATAGCATCTAATGGTTCATCAAATTCTGGATTAGACACCACTTTTTCTTTAACTACTAAATATTTTAAAATTTCTTCTACTAAGGCAATTCCGATAAAGAAATTTAAGACTTGAATCAAAATTGGGGAAAGATTCAATTTTAAAAATCCTTTTAAAATTACCATTTCAATAAAAACTGCTGGTATAGCCACTAACATCCCATAAAAGAAAATTTTTAAAATCATTCTCTTGGACTCAGGGTGAACATCTTTTCTTAAAAAAAATAAAAGCCAGATAATACTGGGTAAAAGACCAAAGATAAGATAAAGAGGATAATTCATATTAGCAAATTACGCGTTGGGGCCATTCTTCAATCATTAAACATTTCTTTTTATTTTTCAATAATAATTTCTGGTAAATTTCTTCAGTTATAAAAGGTATAAAAGGGTGTAAAAGTTTCAAAGAATTTAATAAAACATAAAGTAAAATTTTTTCGGTCTCTTTTTGACATTTAATATTTGACATTTGATATTTACTTTTTTCAATATATTCATCGCAAAAATCATGCCAGAAAAAATTGTAAAGTTTATGGCTGGCCTGACCAAAAAGAAAATTTTCTAAATCTTTGTTAATCGATTTTATTGTTTTATTTAATGCTTTTAATATTCTTTTATCAGCCTGGGTAAATTTTCTTTTATTTAATTTTTTAATCTCGATTTGTATTTTTGCTTTTTTATTTTTGCCGCCCTTGGCGAGCCTCCCGCCGAAGGCGAGGTTCGCCCGAGGCGACGCCTCTGGCGGGATTTTTGACTCCAAGATTTGTTGCAAGATAAATCTCGCGGCGTTCCAGATTTTATTACAGAATTTTTTTCCCATTATTATATTATCTTCAATAAATCGAATATCCTGACCTCCCATGACTTGCCAGATTATTCCGAATCGGGTGGCATCAGCCCCATATTTTTCAATAAGATTTATTGGATCAATCCCAGTACCAAGGGATTTTGACATTCTTTTCCCTCCTTTGGTTAAGACGGTGGGATGAATATAGACTGTTTTAAAAGGATTTTTTTTCATAAATTCCATTCCAGAAAAAATCATTCTAGCCACCCAAAGATTAAGAATATCCCGGCCAGTACTTAAAACATCGGTTGGATAAAATTTCTTAAGATCTTTTGTTTTTTTGGGCCAACCAAGGGTAGCGAATGGCCAGAGGGCTGAAGAGAACCAAGTATCTAAAACATCATTTTCACCTTTAATCGGGATTTTATGTCCCCACCAGATTTGCCGAGATATACACCAATCTTTTATATTTTTCAACCAGTCAAAATAGACCTTCTTCCATCTTTTTGGATGAAATTTTATTTTACCAGTTTTTACAGCTCCAGTTGCGAGTTTTGCCAGACCTTTCATTTTTAAAAACCATTGATCAGAAGGAATTAACTCAATTTTGGTATTGCATCGATAACAGCGTGGAATTTGATGGACATAATCTTCAATTTTCTTCAAGAGACCTTGATTTTTTAAATTTTCAACAACTTTTTTTCTGGCCTCGAGAATAGTTAATCCTTGATAGGGAAGAGGAGCTTCTTTTGTGATTTGACCTTTTTCATTAATAACCTGTCGAATTTCTAAATTATGACGCAATCTGATTTCAAAATCTTTTAGATCATGGGCAGGAGTAACCTTAACTGCTCCAGTTCCAAATTTTGGATCAACTAGCGAATCTTTAATAATAGGAACTTCTCTATTGGTTAAGGGCAAAATTGCTTTTTTCCCAATAAAATTTTTATATCTCTCATCTTTTGGATTTACAGCCACCGCCGTATCTCCTAACATGGTTTCTGGCCTAGTGGTGGCAATAACAATATAGGATTTAGTTTTTAGCGGATAGCGAATATACCAGAGTTTCCCTTTTTCTTCTTTATATTCTAACTCAAGATTTGACAAAGAAGTCCCACATCTTTTGCACCAATTTATAACTCTTTTCCCCTGATAAATCCAGCCTTTTTTAAAATAATGTAAAAAAGCCCTTTTTACTGCTTGGCAATAATTCTTATCCATAGTAAATCTAGTTCTTGACCAGTCACAACTAGAACCTAGCTTTTTTAATTGGTCTAAAATAATATTTCCATATTTTTCTTTCCAACACCTTGCTCTTTTAATAAATAATTCTCGCCCTAAATCAAATCGAGTTTTACCTTCTTTTTTTAATTCTCTTTCAACTACGTTTTGAGTAGCAATCCCGGCATGATCTGTTCCCGGGAGCCATAGAGTTTTAAAACCTCGAAGACGTTGCCAGCGAATTAAAATATCCTGAACCGTTGCATTTAGGGCATGGCCCATATGAAGGGTACCTGTAATATTCGGTGGAGGAATCAAAATGGTGTATGGTTTTTTATGCCGAGGAGGTAATTTATCAGGATTAAAAAAACCTGACCTTTGCCAGAGATTATAAATTCTTTCTTCAACTTTTTTAGGATTGTAAACTTTTGAGAGTTTCATCTTAGGTTTATTTTAACATAACATTTAGTTTATTCTCAGGTTTGCTTTAACTTTAATTTCTCGCCAAGTTCTCTTTTTTCCTTTTAGCAAATGGCAATAGGCAGTTATTCCTGTCATTACCGCATTATCAGTGCAGTATTTAGTATCAGGTATCAAGCATTTGGTATTTGGCAAATTTTTCTTAATAATTTTTTGGAATTGTTTGCGCAATTCTTCGTTAGCAGTAACCCCACCGCCAAGCATTATAGTTTTTACTTTATATTCTTTAGCTGCCCTGAGAGTTTTTCTAATTAAGACATCAATTATTGCCTGTTGGGTTTCAGCACACATTTTTCGGATATATTTTTTTGACCTCTGGGTTTTTTCAGATTGACTTTTAAAATTATATAAAACTGCCGTTTTTAAACCAGAGAAGCTGAAGTCATAATCTTTAGAATTAATCATCGGTCTTGGTAACTTAATTCGGTTATTGGTCATTGGGGTGGGGGATTTCCATTGCTTGGCAATCTGGGCAATAGCTGGCCCTCCGGGGTAGCCAAGCCCTAAAATTCTGGCTACTTTGTCAAAGCATTCTCCAGCCGCATCATCCCTTGTCTCGCCTAAAATTTTGTATTTTCCAAAACCTTTCATTAAAATCAGCTGAGTGTGTCCGCCACTTACCACTAAACAAACCGCAGGAAAAATATTTTTGAGATTTGAGATTTGCCACCTGAGATTTGAGCTAACTGGTGGAAGCCAGTTAGCGAGGATGTGAGCCTCAATATGATTAATTGGTAAAATTTTTAATCCCCAGAAATAAGCTAGGGCCTTGGCAAAGTTTACTCCTACCCACAGACAAGGTTCTAGTCCTGGCCCAATTGTTATCGTAATTAAATCAATTTTTGGTTTTTTATAATCCCTTAAAAATTTTTTTAATTTTTCAAAAAGATATTCTTCTCGCTCCAAAATTTTTTCTAAATTTTTAATTCTAAGTTTATTTTTTACTTTTTGATTTTTGATATTTGATTTTAGTAATCTCGATTCCATTAAGACCTGTTTTAATACTGGAACAAGATTGTGCTGATGTTCTCGTTTAGCCAAACTTGGATAGACTCCCCCCCACTTTCTGTGAATTTTTACTTGGGACGAGACAATATTGGATAAAATTTTAAAGCGAAGCCTTTTTTTTCCTAAAGCTAAAATTAAAGCAATACAAGTATCGTCACAGGATGTCTCAATTGCTAAAATAATCATATATATACCTATCTTAAATTTTTCCTTGCCTTTTTTCAATCTTTTTGCTAAATTTAATTTAGCAAAAAAACAGAGGGGGGTCGGGGGAACTGGGTGGGGGCCCGCGAAGCGGGAGGGTGGCGGGTGGGTGGCGTCCCCCGCATAGGAAGACAGGGAGGAGTGAAGCGACGACTGCCAGAAACCGAGGGTGTCTGGGGAACGGTGTTAGTGGAGCAAAGCGACGCGTACCGCGACCTTTGAGTTAAAATTTTAAAGGGAATGGTGCCATCGTCTAGTGGCTAGGACAAGGGGCTTTTTTAACCCTGCATCAATCTTTGACTGGCCTCGTCATCTAGTGGTTAGGATACGACTCCTTCAAAGTCGAAATACGGGTTCGACTCCCGTCGAGGCCATAAATTTGGTGCGGGGCAAGTCCCTAAACACGGGTTCGATTCCCGTTGGCGCCATAGAGATTTTTCAGAGCTCAGCTCTGATAATTTTTATTAATGGAAGAAGATTATTATCTTAAAGTTAATCGGGCCTCTGATTTAAAGGATTCAAAAGAAAGGGCGCTTTTTAGGTTTTTTGAGATTTTTCCAGGATTGATATCCTGGGGAACATTAATTTTAGTAATTATTCTCTCCTGGCAGAAACCTTTTTTTGTTGCTATTTTTATTATTTTTTTCGTGATATACTGGTTTTTCCGAACAATTTATCTTTCCTTTCACCTTCGATCTGGGTTTAAAAGAATGAAAGAGCACGAGAATACCAATTGGCTAGAGAGACTTAATCAACTGAAAAATAGAAATTGGAAAAATATTTATCATTTGATCATTTTCCCAATGTATAAAGAGCCTCTGGAAATTGCTAGGGAGACTTTTAGAGCCTTAGAAAATACTGATTATCCTAAGGATAAAATGATTGTGGTTTTAGCTTGTGAAGAAAGAGCAGGGGAGAAAGCAAAAAAAACAGCTAAAATTATTGAAAAAGAATTTGGAAAAAAATTTTTTAAATTCTTAATCACTTTTCATCCAGCAAATTTACCAGGAGAAATTGCTGGTAAGGGTTCAAACGAAGCCTGGGCGGCAAAAAGGGTAAAAGAGCTTTTAATAGATCCTCTAAAAATTCCCTATCGAAATATCATTTTTTCTTCTTTTGATACTGATACCTGTGTTTTCCCGAAATATTTTAGTTGTTTAACCTATCATTATTTAACCTTAAAGAGGCCCGCTAGAACCAGTTTTCAACCTGTCCCCCTTTTCATTAATAATATCTGGCAGGCCCCTAGTATTTCTCGAATTTTTTCTTTCTCCTCAACTTTCTGGCATACTATGAACCAAGAAAGGCCAGAAAAACTGATTACTTTTTCTTCCCATTCAATGAGTTTTAAAACTCTAGTTGATGTTGATTTTAAACAAAAAAATGTTGTTTCAGACGATTCAAGAATTTTTTGGCAGTGCTTTCTGAAATATGATGGAGATTATAATGTTCAACCTCTCTATTATCCAGTTTCAATGGATGCTAATGTAGCCAAAAGTTTTTGGAGAACATTAATTAACATTTATAAACAACAAAGGAGATGGTCTTATGGAGTAGGGGATATACCCTATTTTCTTTTTGGCTTTTTTAAAAATAAAAAAATCCCAATATCCAAAAAATTTTCTCTGGGATTTGAGTCAATTGAGGGTCACTGGTCTTGGGCCACTGCCTCTATTTTAATCTTTCTCTTGGGGTGGCTACCTTTGATTTTAGGGGGAGAAGAGTTTTCCCAAACCTTAATTTCTTATAACTTACCAATAATAACAAGAAATATCTTGACCATAACTATGATAGGTTTAGTAGGTTCTGCTTATTTTAGTCTCCTTTTACTTCCTCCTCGGCCACCCAAATATGGTCGGTTTAAATTCTTGATTTTAATCTTCCAATGGTTGTTCCTGCCCTTGACTATGATATTTTTTAGTTCCCTTCCAGCCTTAGATGCTCAGACCAGGTGGATGTTAGGGAAATACATGGGTTTTTGGCCGACCGAGAAAATCCGAAAGAATTTCGAAGGAGGCTAAAAACCAGAAAGGGGGTCGGGGGAACTGGGCAGGGACCCGCGAAGCGGGAGGGTGGTGGGTGGGTGGCGTCCCCCGTGTAGGAAAACAGCGACTCTCCGAAGCCTTAGCGAAGGATGAAAGCGCCAGAAACCGTGGGTGTCTGGGGAGCGAAGCGACTTTTGGCCGACTGAGAAAATTCGACAATAATCTATTCCAGGTGGACCCTTTTTTGAACCCTCTTTAATTTCTCCCTCAGTAGGGGATATTTTTTTAACCCTGGATCTTTTCTTAAGATTTCCTTTGCTGCCTCTCGGGCTTTTTCGACTAAAAGTATATCTTTTAAAGAATCCATAGCCAGATCAGGAATTCCCCATTGTCTTGTTCCAAAAAAATCACCTGGGCCCCGAATTTTTAAATCTTTCTCAGCTAGCTCAAAACCATTCTCTGAGGATACTAGGGCTTTTAATCTCAAATTTGTTTTTTTAGCCGGTGAATCAGTAAACAAAAAACAAAAAGATTGATATTTAGATCTTCCTACTCTTCCCCTAAATTGGTGAAGTTGGGCTAGGCCAAATCTTTCGGCTCCTTCAATCATCATTACTGTGGCATTAGGAACATCAATTCCTACTTCAATTACCGAAGTTGAAACTAGAATATCAATTTTTTTATTTTTAAAATCTAACATTTGCTTTTCTTTCTCTTTAGTTTTCATTCTTCCATGTAACATCCTCACTTTTAAATCGGGAAAGACTTTTTTTGATAATTTTTCATATTCTTCCTTAACTGCCTTTACCTCTGCCCAACCCAAAATCTCTTCTTTTGATTTTCGATTTCCCTCTGTAGATTTTTGATTTGGTTCAATTCTTGGACAGATTACAAAAACTTGTCTTCCCTTTTTGATTTCTGATCGAATAAAATCATAGGCTCCTTTTCGATTGGCCGGAGCCACAACTTTAGTAACTATTTTTTTTCTTCCTTTAGGTAATTCATCAATTATTGATAAATCTAAATCTCCATAAATAGTTAAAGCTAAGGTTCTAGGAATAGGGGTGGCAGTCATTGATAATAAATGGGGAATAAGTTTTTTCCCTGAATCTTGACAGAGGCGAGCTCTTTGCTCAACTCCGAATCGATGTTGCTCATCTAAAATTACTAGAGCTAAATTTCCAAATTTTACTTTTTCCTGAATTAAGGCATGGGTACCAATTAAAATATCAATATTTCCTTTTACTACTTTCTCTAAAAGTTTCTTTCGAGAAATTTTTAATACTTCTCTCTTTGCTTTTTTTGAGATAATTTTACTTTCTTTACCGGTCAAAAAACCGATATTTAAATTAAAATCTCTTAAAGTCTTAGAAATTTCCTGAAAATGTTGTTTAGCTAGAATCTCAGTTGGACACATCATGGCTATTTGATAGCCAGCTTTTGTTGTATTCAAGGCGGCCATAACCGCTACCACTGTTTTACCCGAGCTGACATCGCCCTCTAAAAGCCTGTTCATTGGTCGAGACCTTTCCAAATCCTTTAAAATCTGCCAGACTGATTTTTTTTGGGCATTTGTTAATTTAAAAGGCAAGGCCTTAGTGAAATCCTGAATTAATTCAATGTTTAAGGGTATAGGTAAAGAATTTCTCTGGGAAATTTTTACTCTCTCTCTTAAAACCAAAAGAGAAATAAAAAATAGCTCCTCAAAAGAGAATCGCTGTCGGGCCTTTTTCGCTAATTTTAAGGAATTAGGAAAATGAATTTGCCAGATTGCCTGCTCGATGGGGAAAAGTTGATACTGTTTTCTTATTTTCTCAGGCAACGGATCAGGAATTTTATTTTGAAATTTAATTAAAAGAGGTCTTAGAATCCACCTTAGCCACCTGGAAGATAATCCCTCAGTTTCTGGATAAACTGGAACAATTCTTCCGGTGTGAATTAAGTCAGCCTTTTTGCTAATTTTTTCATAAGTTGGATTTGATAAATAGATCCCTTTATCTCCCAAGACCACTTTCCCTGCCAAACAAACAAAACCTTTTGGCTTTAAAACTTTTATTAAATAAGGTTGATTAAACCAGACTACCTTTATTGCTCCGGATTCATCTTCAATAATAGCCTGAGTTAAAATCATTCTTTTTTTCCAGGTTCTGGTATTTTCTATTTCTAGAATTTTCCCCTGAATGCAGCAGGTTTCATTAAGTTTTACTTTGGCAATAGGAATTATTTTTGAAAAATCCTCATAACGATGAGGAAAGTGAAAAAGAAGGTCGTCAATTGTTTTAATTCCCAATTTCTTCAACCTCTTTTGGTATCTAGGACCTACTCGAGGCAGACTCTCAATTGGAGTAGAAAGATTCATGAATTCAAAAAATTGCTCCGATATAACATCGAAGCGCTTGTGCGCCCGGCAGGAGTCGAACCTACAACCTTCTGATCCGCAATCAGATGCTCTTTCCATTGAGCTACGGGCGCATTTTTGCATATAAATTTTTGTAAAACACGACCTATCTCTAGTAATTCTTTTCCTATACTACTATCTTTATAATGGATACTACAAATTCCCGCAAAGTTTTTTCTAAATCGCTTTGTTTTGCTGCGTTTTTTTACAGAAACTTTATAGAACTGGCTTAATGGGACATTAAATAGTTTTGACCAGAAGTTTTTAATCTTTTTTATTGAATGATAATAATGTACACGTAACCAAATGCTGAATTTACTTTCGTCAATATCGTAGCACTTTCTGAGCAACGTTATATATAGAAGTAACAAGTTGGGGTCAGTGTTAATAAATGTCGTCTTACTTACACCCTTATATTTACTCCCTTCTGTCCAATATAACATAGCGAGCAATGATTTATAAAACCCAATATCTCCTAAAGGATAGCTTTCTATTTCTTTTTCTATTTTTTCTTTTAGTAATCGAGCCCCTTCTTTCCTTTTCTTCTTCCATTTATTTTTTAAAGCAACCACCGCTAATTTGCGTATTTTGGCGAGATGCTCTAACATTGCCTTTCTAGTAATTGGTTTTTTTATCGTTTTTCCAAACCAAGTACTTATAGTGCTTTTCGGTACACCTAAAAGTTCTCGTATTTCTCGATAACTTTTCCCAGCTAATATCAATTGCTTTACTTCTTCCTTCTCTTTTAGTGTATATGATTTTTTTTGCATTTTTTGATTTGAACGGATAGTTTTAAATATTATACTATATTCTGTTCGAATACACAACCCAGATTGACTTAATTAATTTTAATAGATAGAATATAAACTGGAGGAGTGTCCGAATTGGCAAGGAAGTGGCTTGCTAAGCCATGACGGTTAATCCCGTCTGTGGGTTCGAGTCCCACCTCCTCCGCTTTGGGCGGGATGCGAGAGCGGTTTATTCGGCCTGTCTTGAAAACAGGTGTACCGTAAGGTACCGGAGGTTCGAATCCTCCTCCCGCCGCAAAAGTGCGGGGTAATTCCCGCCCTCTCCGTTAAATCAAAAACCGGCTTCCGCCGGTTTTTTGTTAACTATTTAATAATATAGCTGTTAATTTCTATCCTCTAGCCACTGCTGTTCCCCAGACTTCTTTAGCGCCTGATTCCTTCAAAACTCGGGCGCCCTCATTCATGGTAGCACCAGTTGTATAGACATCATCCACCAAGAGAATTTTTCTCCCTTTTATTTTTTCTTGATTTTGGCAAAGAAATACCCCTAAAATATTTTCTTTCCTCTCTTCTTTATCCTCAATCTCAACCTGGGGAAGGGTTTCCTTGATTTTTATTAGAGCATCTTTTAAAACAGGAATTTTTAAAGATTTCGAAAGTAAAATTGCAATCTCAGCTGCTTGATTAAATCCTCTCCATTTTAACCTCTTTCTATCCAAAGGAATAGGGATAATTAGAAATTCAGAATCTGAAAATTCTTTGTCAAGAATTAAAAAATGAGTTATTATTAAAGAAGCTAAAGGCTTGGCCAGTTCTTTTATAAAAGGTTGGTATTTAAATTGACTAATTATTTTTTTTACGAGATAATCTTGATAAGGAGCAGCAAAGTAAAGCCCATTTAGTTTTATAAATTCTTTACAGCCCCGGCAGGTTTCTCCATTTATTACTCTTTTCTGGCAGCCAGGACAGAATTGATATTCTAAAATTTCAATTATTGAACAACAATCTTCGCAAAGGTATTTTCCCTCTCGGCCACAACCTAGACAAGATTTTGGAAAAAAGAGTTCTAATAAAAAATTTTTCAATTTAGCAAAAATTCTCATAATGAGAAGCATTCCAATTTCTTCTATTTTAGGTTATAATTTAATATATCATAATAATTCACCAATTTTAAAAACTTAATTTTCAGATAGCATTTTCTACTTTAAAATGGTATTATAGAAAAGATGATTCGATTCCCTTTTAAAATCGCATCTAAAAGATGTTTGGGGATAGATATTGGAACATCGAGTATCAAAATTGTTGAGTTGTCTCTCCGGGGAGAGAAAGTAAAATTAGAAAGATATGGTGAAATAGCGGTTCAAACCCTTTATGAAAAACCATTCCGAACTTCTGAAAAAAGTACCCTTTTACTCTCTAGTCGAGATATTGCCCGGGCAATCTCAGCTGTTTTAAAAGAAACAAAAATTTCAGAAAGAAAAACTATTTTCTCCATTCCTGATTTCTCCAGTTTCTTTACCAATTTTGAACTGCCACCAATGACTAAAGAAGAAATAGCCGAGGCAGTAAGATTTGAGGCCCGACATCATATTCCTCTTCCTTTATCTGAGATAGTTTTAGACTGGTCAATAGTCGGAGGAGTAGTTGACCAAAAAAAAACTCCTCTGAAAATATTATTAGTCGCCGTTCCAAAAAGTATTATTTCCCAATATCAACAAATAGCAATTCTGGCCAATCTCGAAATTAAAGCCCTAGAGGCAGAAGCATTTGCACTGGTAAGATCTTTAGTTAAAGAGGATAAAAGAGTAATTGCCTTGTTAGATATTGGAGCCCAGAGTACTACCGTCAGCATTATTGATCAGGGAATTTTAAAAATATCACATAGCTTTGATGTTTCAGGAAATGAATTGACCCAAATGATATCTAAATCTCTGAATGTTGATTATAAAAAAGCAGAAAATTTAAAAAAAGAATACGGGTTAATACCTTCAGAGAGAAATATTAGAGAAATTTTAATCCCCTTGATTGATTTAATTTTAATTGAAATGGAAAAAACCTCTCGGACCCTATATGGAGCTGAAAAAAAAGAAATCCAAAAATTTATTATAGCTGGAGGAATAGCCTTGCTTCCTGGTCTAAAAGAATATCTCACAGAAGGTCTCAAAAAAGAAGTAGAAATTGCTAATCCCTTTTCCAATATTTTATATCCCCCAATCCTTGAAAAAACTTTAAAGGAAATAGGGCCTAGTTACGCAATAGCAGTAGGTGTGGCTCTAAGGGGACTAGAATAATCGGAGAGGGGTCGGTCAAGACGCGAGGCTTCTCCGCGAAGCCTGCGAAGCGGATTGAGTCGGAAAGCCCCGTCTGGGAAACCATTCGGTTCTCCCGTATAGGAAAATATTAAGAACCGAAGGGA